>CANSQX010000005.1 GCA_947649225.1 uncultured Flavonifractor sp. | reverse complement strand
CAACACCCTCCCTGGGTAGCACAAATACAACTTGCGCGCCCCCCCTTTAACCGGGGGGGGGGGGCCCGGGGCCAACCCCCCCCCGGGTTTGGGCGGGGCCCAACATCCTCTCATTCCCATCGTCAAAGCCCGTCCGGCAAATGCCGGACGGGCTTTTTTACGCTCAGATCCGCCCCGCGTCCTTCTCCCGCCGGTAGATGAGGCGCAGGCCGTCCAGAATCAGGCGGCCGTCCACCACGTCGATGAGGGAGGTGTGGTCGGCCACCATCCGGGCCAGGCCGCCGGTGGCCACCACCCGGATCGGCTCCGGGCAGTTCATCTCGGCCTTGGTCCGGCGGATCAGATACTCAATGGAGCCGATATAGCCCAGCACCGCCCCGGCCTGGATCTGGCCCACGGCGGTGGAGCCCAGCACGGTGCCGGGGACGGTGAGCTCCACGCTGGGGAGCATGGCGGCCTTCTGGAACAGGGCGTCCACCGAGATACGCACCCCGGCGGTGATGCAGCCCCCCAGATAGGTCCCCTCCCGGCTCAGGGCGTCCACGGTGGTGGCGGTGCCGAAGTCCAGCACAATCAGGGGCGCGCCATACTTCTCAATGGCGGCGATGTCGGCCACCGCCCGGTCGGGGCCCAGGCGCTCGTCCCCCGCCACGCCGTAGGGCAGTCCGGGGTCCACGTTGCCGTCGATGACCAGAGGCTCCCGGCCGAAGTATTTGATCATGGCGCTGTTCAGGGTATACATGACCTGGGGCACCACCGAGGCGATGATCACCGCCTCCACCTCCGCCGGGTCCAGGGCAAAGCGGCTGAAATAGGCGGTGGCCAGCAGGCCGATCTCATCCGAGGTCCGGTTGGCATCGGTCTTCAGGCGGAAGCTGCCCGCCAGCGCCTCCCCCCGGAAGAGGCCGAAGACCATATTGGTGTTGCCCACGTCAATCGCAATCAGCATATGTGTGTTCCTCCCGCTGTGTGGATGTCCGGCGCCGCTGCTCAGACCGGCACGAGGGCGCACTCGGTCCGGTCCCCCTCCAGCAGAATCACGCCGCAGGTGGGGGAGACGGACCCCAGGACGCTGCCCGGGTTCATCACCCAAAGGCCGCCCTCCTGAAAGCACACCGGGTTGTGGGTGTGGCCGAAGAGGAGGATCCGGGCCCCCGCCTCCCGGGCGGCCAGAATGGCCCTATAGGGGCTCAGCTTGACCTGATAGCGGTGGCCGTGGGTCATCAGGATCCTCCGGCCCTCCAGGGTCAGAAGCTGCTGCTCCGGGTCCCCGGTCCCGGGTCCGTCGCAGTTGCCCGCCACCCAGGTCACGGGGAGCTGGGGGAACCGCCGGGCCAGCGCCCGGGCGTCCCGGGCCACGTCCCCCAGGTGGAGGACCTGATCGGGGCGCATCAGCGCCACGGTCCGCTCCATATGGGCCGTATTGCCGTGGGAATCGGAGAACACAAGAATTTTCATGCCGCGCACCTTCTCTGCTCACGCACATATAATAGTCTGCACGCAACTATAATGGTAGAAACGGATGGAGGGAACAAACCCATGGCAAAGCCGCAGTCCAATCTGGATGAACTGATGAAGGACCCCAAGGCCGCCGGCCTGCTGAAAAACAAGGCCCTGCTGAGCTCGATTCTCAAATCCCCCGACACCAAGCGCCTGATGGACCTGCTGAACCAGAACGCGGGCGGCAATCTGAAGGCGGCGGCCGAGTCCGCCGCCAAGGGGGACACCGCCGCCCTCACCGGCATTTTGAATCAGGTGATGCACAGTAAGGAAGGAGCCCAGGTGGTGGAGCGCCTGAGCAGCACCGCGCCCAAGGCGGGGCAGTAAGGGGAGCGCCGGGGGACGTGCGCCGGGCGGCGGTCTGACCGGCGGGTCCCCCGCCCGGGCCGGGGAGAGGAGGGAGCGCCGTGGCCGAGTTTGAAGAAAAGCTGAACGCCCTGCTGGGGGATCCGGAGGCCATGGGGCAGATTGTCTCCATTGCGAAGGCGCTGTCCGGGGACGGCGGGGAGCCGGAGTCCCCGGCGGCCGGGCCCGCCGGGGCGGGAGACTCCGAAGCCGATCCCCCCGAGACCGGCGGGCCCGGGCCGGGGGAGTGCGCCCCGGAGGAGGAGGCCGGGCAGGAGGGACTCGATCTCAGCGGCCTGCTGGGGCTGCTGGGCGGCCTGGCCGGGGGCGGCGGGGACGCCTCCCCCCTGTCCGCCCTAGGGAACCTGGACCCCCGGCTGATCCAGGGAGCGCTGACCCTCTTTTCGGAGTACAACGCCGCGGACGACCGGAAGACGGCGCTTCTGACCGCGCTCAAGCCCTTTGTCCGCCCGGAGCGGTACGCCAAGGTGGACCGGGCCATCCAGATCGCCCGGCTGGCCCGGGTGATCCGGACGGGCCTCCGGCTGTTCCGGCAGGAAGGGGGCGGCGGGGATGTATAACCGCTATATCCCCAACGGGGACTCCTACACCCGCATTCCCATGGAGGACGCGCCGGCACCCGAGCCGCCGCCCGCCCGGCCGCCCGATCCGCCGGAGCCCCCGCCCCCTGCCCGGAAAGAGCCCGGCTCCGGGCAGCAGGCCGCCAAGGGGCTGTCCGGCCTGCTCAAGGGCCTGAAGCTGGACAGTCTGGACGCCGGGGACGTGCTGCTTCTGCTCATCCTGCTCTTCCTGGCCCTGGAGGGGGACGACAATCTGGAGCTCCTCATCACCCTGGGGCTCATTCTGCTGCTGGGGCTGGAGTAGGGTCTGTTTGAACACTGACAACGTGCCCGGCAGCAAGGTATTTTTTCGTCTGGCAAGCGGGTTTGACGCGGGAATCCTGACGGATTTTAAGCAGACGCCAGGCCGCCCCCTATTCCTGCCCAGGCCGGTGGAGGACCGTGCCGTCGGGCAGGGTAAAGGCGGCGTTGGCCGGTACGGGCCGCTCCACCGTATAGGACGACATGGAGGCGATCACCCGATCTCCGTCCAGGGTCTCGGCGGCCACCAGAAGGCCGCTCTCCTCGGATACCCAGTAGCGCTCCAGCCGGCCCAGGCGGCTGGACGCAGTCTCCACGTAGATGCAGGACAGACCCTCCCGCTCCTCATAGCGGGCGCCGGTGATCCGCGCCTGGTCCAGGGCCAGAACGTCCTCATAGGTGGGGATGCGCTGGCCCTCCAGGTCGGCGGACCGGCCGTCGGCCGGGGCGGAGGCCGCCTCCCGGCTGCCCTGGTACCACCACCACACGGCGCCGTCCCCCACGATGGAGGTGCGCACCGTGCCGGAGCTCCAGACGGCCTCGGTCTTGGTCCAGCCGCCGTCCACCCACACCCGGGCGGTGGTGGAGGCGCTGCCGTCCGTCCCCCAGAAGTCGGTGAGGGTGACCTCCCGGTAGTAGCTGTCGGGCCGGGACAGGGTGGCGATCACGTTCTGCACGGTCTCCGGGGTGACCTCCACCCGCACCAGCCCGGTACTGCCCTGGAGCCCGTCCGGGTCCACCCCCTGGCCCGCGTCCGCGGGAGGCGTGGGCATCACAATAGGGGGCAGCGGGGCGGCGAACAGATTCAGTCCGAAGCTGGCCAGCACCGCCACGCTGATCACCGCCGCGATCAGCACCACCAGAATATTCCGGTTTCTCCGCTCCACACACTCCCCCCCTTCTTCTTTTTCTTGAAAGGAAAAAGAAGCAAAAAGAACGTCTGCTCGCGCTGAACATGCGATGGTTCCCTTCGAGTTTCCGTCCGGTCACGCGAGATGGGTGGAGATCCGGGCTTCTTTCCGATGAAGGGAACACATGAATGCCGTTCTGCGGGGAAAATCCCGCAGATTTTGCTGTGCTTCTGAGAAAATTCCGCTCAGGCGAAGGGCGCGGGCGGCTGGGGGGACAGGCCGAAGTGCCAGGCGATGGCGTCCACGATACGGCGGCAGGCCTGGCCGTCGCCGTAGGGGTTGGCCGCGTGAGCCATGGCGGCGTAGGCCGCCGGGTCCTCCAGCAGTTCTGCGCCCATGCGGAAGACGGCCTCCTCCTCCACGCCGGCCAGCTTCACCGTCCCGGCGGCCACCGCCTCGGGCCGCTCGGTCTCCCGGCGCAGGACCAGCACCGGCTTGCCCAGGGCGGGGGCCTCCTCCTGGAGCCCCCCCGAGTCGGTCATGACAAAGGAGCAGCGGGCCATCAAATTGTGCATCTCGGCCACGTCCAGGGGGTCGATGAGGTGGATCCGGGGGTGGTTGGCCAGATACCGGCCCGCCGCCTCCCGCACCACCGGGGAGAGATGGACCGGATAGACCAGCGCGGCCGCCGGGTGGGTGTCGGCCAGGCGGCGCAGGGCGGTCATGATCTGGGCGATGGGCGCGCCGTAGTTCTCCCGCCGGTGGCAGGTGACCAGAATGATCCGCTGCTTCTCATAGTCCAGCTGGTTGAGCAGGGGGGTGGAGAAGCGGAAATCCGGCCGGACCGTGGTTTTCAGGGCGTCGATCACGGTGTTGCCGGTGACGAAGAGGCCCTCCCGGATCCCCTCCCGGGTCAGGTTGTCCCGGTTGGCGGGGGTGGGACAGAAGTGGAGGGCCGCGATGCGCCCCACCAGGGAGCGGTTCATCTCCTCCGGGAAGGGGGAGTACCTGTCATAGGTCCGCAGCCCCGCCTCCACATGGCCCACGGGGATCTGGCGGTAGAAGGCCGCCAGGGCCCCGGCGAAGGTGGTGGAGGTGTCCCCATGGACCAGCACCAGATCCGGCTTTGCATCCTCCAGCACCGACTCCATGCCCAGCAGGCACTTGCTGGTGATGGAGGACAGGGTCTGGCGGGGCTCCATGATGTTTAAGTCGTAGTCGGGCTTGAGCCCGAAGATGTCCAGAACCGAGTCCAGCATCTCCCGGTGCTGGGCGGTGACGCAGCACAGGCCCTCGATGCCGGCCCGGCTGTTCAGCGCCTGTACCAGGGGGGCCATTTTCACCGCCTCCGGCCGGGTGCCGAAGATGGTCATCACACGAATGCTCACGGCTTCTCCTCCTCTCCGCCGCCGGGGGCCGCCTCCTGGGCGGGGGGAGCCCCGCCGGACTCTGGCTCGGCCTCCGGGGCCGGCTCGCCGGAGGGCTCCGCCGGACGCCTGGCGGTCCCTTTCTTTCCGCCGCCGGTGTAAATCAGGGCTGCCAGCGCCCCGGCAAAGCACAGAGCCAGCAGCAGGATCATGGCCTTGAGAGCCCCGCTGGTGGTGAGCACCACGGCGGACAGGCCCAGAATGGCGCTGATTACATAGAGCACCGCCACCGCCTGCTTCTGGTTGAAGCCCATGTCGATGAGCCGGTGGTGGACGTGGCTGCGGTCGGCGTGCATGGGGCTCTGTCCATGGGCGATGCGCCGGATGAAGGCGAAGCAGGTGTCGAAGATGGGCAGGCCCAGCATGAGGAAGGGCACCGCAAAGGAGATGATGGTATAGAACTTAAAGAGCCCCTGGATGGAGACCACCGCCAGGATATAGCCCAGGAAGGTGGAGCCGGTGTCCCCCATGAAGATCTTGGCCGGGTTCAAGTTGTAGGGGAGAAAGCCCAGGCACCCCCCCGCCAGGGCGGCCATGAGGATGGCCACCGGGGCGTCCGCCACCAGCAGGGAGATGACCAGCAGGGTCATGGAGCTGATGGTGGACACGCCGCAGGCCAGCCCGTCCAGGCCGTCGATGAGGTTGACGGCGTTGGTGATGGCCACAATCCAGATCACGGTGGCCGGGATGGAGAGCCAGCCCAAGTCCCAGTAGAGGTCGGTGGAGAAAACGTTGGGGTTGGACAGGGTTTCGATCACATTGCCCGAGAAGACGGCGACGAGGGCGGCGGCGATCTGGACCGCCAGCTTGAGCTTGGCCCCCAGGGCGTAGATATCGTCCAGAATGCCCAGCACCACGATGATCACCGCCCCCAGCAGCATCCCCCGCAGCTGGGTGGTCAGATCGGCAAAGAGGAGGACGGACAGGAGAAAGCCCAGAAAAATGGCCAGACCTCCCATCCGGGGGATAGGGTGGTTGTGCATCCGGCGGCTGTCCTTGGGCACGTCCACCGCCCCCACCCGGAAGGCCAGGCGCTTTACCACCGGCGTGGCCACCAGGGCGACCAAAAAGGCCGCCCCCAGGGCGCAGGCCACAACGGCGACGAGCTGTAATTCAAGTTTCATGCAGTTTCAAACGCTCCTTTAGGCCTTGTGCGAAAAAATGTAAAACGGCCAGGCGGCGGACCTTTTTCCCACCTGCTACGTTAAAAATCCTTTGAACTACACGAGGTATTCCTGCGGATTTTTTGCCTTGCCGGGCGAAAAGCTCTCTCGCCGTTGGCCGTTTCGCCAATTTTCAAACAAGGCCTGGCCGAACCGGCCGCTTACCGGGCCAGAAAGCCCACCTTTTTGTAGACCTTCCGCAGGGTCTTCTCCGCCACATAGGACGCCCGTTCGGCCCCGGTGCGGCAGACCTGCTCCAGATACGCCTTGTCGGAGAGCAGCCGGGCGGCCTCCTCCCGAATGGGGCGCAGCAGCTCGATGACCGCCTCCCCCACGGCGGGCTTGAAGGCCCCGTAGCCCCTGCCGTCGAACTCGGCCTCGATCTGGTCCAGGGTGCGGCCGGTGCAGGCGGCATAGATCTGCATCAGGTTGGAGACGCCGGGCTTTTGCTCCGGGTCATAGCGGACGCAGCGCTCGGTGTCGCTGTCGGTGACCGCCCGCTTGAATTTGCGCTGGATATCCTCCGGCTTCTCCATCAGGAAGACGCAGCCCTCGGGGATGGACTTGCTCATCTTGTTCTCCGGGACGGTGAGGCCCATCACCCGGGCCCCGGCCTTGGGGATGTAGGGCTCGGGAACCTTGAACACGTCCCCGTAGATGTGGTTGAACCGCTGGGCCACGTTGCGGGTGAGCTCCACGTGCTGCTTCTGATCCTCGCCCACCGGCACGAAGTCGGGCTGGTAGAGCAGAATATCGGCGGCCATCAGGGCGGGGTAGGTGAAGAGGCCGCCGTTGATGTTGTCGGCGTTTTTGGCGCTCTTGTCCTTGAACTGGGTCATGCGGGAGAGCTCGCCGAACATGGTGTAGCAGTTGAGGACCCAGCCCAGCTCGGCGTGCTGGTGGACGTGGGACTGGACGAAGAGCACGTTTTTCTCCGGGTCCAGGCCGCAGGCGATATACTGGGCCAGCTGCTCCAGGGTCCGGCGGCGCAGGTCGGCCGGGGTCTGCCGCACGGTGATGGTGTGCATGTCGGCCATAAAATAATAGCAGTCAAACGCCTCGGCCCGGGCCCCCCAGTTCTTGATGGCCCCCAGATAGTTGCCCAGGTGGAGATCCCCGCTGGGCTGAATGCCGGAGAGCATAACTTTTTTCTGGTTTTCCATTTGAAAGCACTCCTTGCCTGTATTTTCTCATACGGAATTATCATATCACAATCGGTAGGGCTTGACAATCCTAACCTTGGAACGCTACAATGACAGGCACAGCCTGTTGTTTGATAAGGAGGAGCTGCACCATGGACAAGCAATGGTTTGACGGGATGGAGGCCCGCATCCCCAGGGGAAAGGTCCGCACCCGGTTTGCGCCCTCGCCTACCGGCTATATGCACGTGGGCAATCTGCGCACCGCCCTGTATACCTGGCTCATCGCCCGCCACAGCGGCGGGACCTTTCTCCTGCGCATCGAGGACACCGATCAGGGGCGGCTGGTGGCCGATGCGGCCGATGTGATTTACGCTACCCTGCGCAAGTGCGGCCTGACCTGGGATGAGGGCCCCGACGTGGGCGGCCCCGTGGGCCCCTATATTCAGACCGAGCGCCGGGATCTCTATGGAAAATACGCCGATCTGCTCATTGAGAAGGGCTTTGCCTACCGCTGCTTCTGTGATAAGGAGCGGCTGGAAGCCCTCCACGGGGCGGACGGCCCGGGCGGCTACGACGGCCACTGCCGGGATCTCCCCCAGGCGGAGATCGAGGCCAGGCTGGCCGCCGGGACGCCCTATGTGATCCGCCAGAAGATCCCCCGGGAGGGGACCACCACCTTCTCCGACGCGGTCTTCGGGGACATCACCGTGGAGAACGCCGCCCTGGACGACCAGATCCTGATGAAGTCGGACGGCCTGCCCACCTATAACTTTGCCAACGTGGTGGACGACCACCTGATGGGCATCACCCACGTGGTGCGGGGCAGCGAGTACCTGTCCTCCGCCCCCAAGTACAATCTGCTCTACCAGGCCTTCGGCTGGGAGGTCCCCACCTATATCCACTGCTCCCCCGTCATGCGGGACCAGCACAACAAGATGTCCAAGCGCCATGGGGACCCCTCCTATGAGGATCTGCTGGCCATGGGCTTTTTGTCCGAGGCGGTGGTCAACTACGTGACCCTGCTGGGCTGGTCCCCCAGGGGGGAGCACAGCGAGGAGGAGTTCTTCACCCTGCCCCAGCTGGCGGAGATCTTCGATGTGGCCGGGATCTCCAAGTCCCCCGCCATCTTCGACCTGGAGAAGCTGAAATATTTTAACGCCAGCTACCTGCGGGCCCTCTCCCCGGAGGACTTTTTGGCGGGGGCGGAGCCCTGCCTGCGGGAGGCGGTGAAAACCCCGGGCCTTGACCTGTCCCTCATCGCCCCCCTGGTCCAGCCCCGGTGCGACACCTGGCGGGACATCGCCCCCCAGGTGGACTTCTTCGACGCCCTGCCGGCCTACTCCAACGAGCTCTACCGCCACAAGAAGATGAAGACCAACGAGGAGAACTCCCTGGAGGCCCTCCAGGCGGTTCTGCCCGTGCTGGAGGGCCTGGAGCCGTGGACCTATGACGCCCTCCATGCCGCCCTCCTCGGCCTGGCGGAGCGTCTGGAGCTGAAAAACGGCCGGATCCTGTGGCCGGTGCGCACGGCCCTCAGCGGCAAGGCGGTTACCCCGGGCGGCGCGGTGGAGCTGTGCCATATTTTGGGGAAAGAGGAGTCCCTCCGCCGCATCCGGCAGGGCGTCGCCCAGCTGGGCGGGCAGTGAATATTGATTCCAAACCGTATAAAAAAGCCTGGATGCTCCGCTCTGTGAGCATCCAGGCCCTTTTATTGCGGCCGGACGGTTACTGGGGCTTCTGGTTGCTGAACCGCTGGTAGGCGGTGCTCACCTTGCTGGCAGGGGCGGCCTCCACCTGATACCAGCCCTTGGACTGGGCGGTTTTGAAGAGCTCGCTCTGGGTCTGATGGCCCTGGTTGAAGATCTTCAGAAATTCGTCCCGGAGCTGGACGTTGACGCACTCCGAGGCGAAAGCGTCATAGTTGGCGCTCATTTTTTTCTCAGCCAGAATAAAGTCGGTCATTCGCTCCTGATCGTTCATGGAAACACCCCTCCTTATTTCAGAAAATTCAACAGGCAGTCGTAATTCTGCCGGTGCTGCTGGGCATACTGCTGAAAGCAGCTCTTCAGGTCGGGCTCGGTACACTCCTGGGCGGCGGCCTGGTACTTGCAGCAGATGACCTTTTCAAAATCCAGCTGATCGGACAGGGCGCTGAGCTCCTTGGTGGTGAGATTCGCCATGGCGCATTCCTCCTTGCTTCTGCATTTCGGCCGGAGGGCCGCCGCGGCCGGGGCCTGTTCCCATAAACCAAATGTGCGGATTTCGAAGCAAATTTTCGCCGGATACAAGGGAAAATGGGAACGCGGCAGACAGGAAACTTTGCCGGAAAGACGTGCGTTTGGACTTATGGGAACAGACCCCGGGGCGGACGGCCCCTGCCGGTGTCCGTAGTATCCCACCTGCGGCCCTGTGTTATGCAGAGATGGGACAGCCCCGCCCGTTCAGCAGAAAGCTCACATACAGCGCCCCGTCCAGCCGCTCCGGCACGGCGAAGCAGAACAGAGGGGTGAGGGGGAAGACTCCATCCGGCCGCCATGGGAGGGCCAGGCGGATTCTGTCCCCCTCCCGGCGGACCAGAGCGCCCCGCAGGCCCTGGGCGCTCTGCTGGAGCAGGGCCTCCCCGAACAGACGCTCCGGGCGGGGCTCACGCCGCCAGCCCGGGGGGACGGGCGCCGCCCGCTGCGGCCGTCCCTGCGCCCCCTCCGGCTGCCCGGCGCCCGTCCCGAAGGCGAAGGCCAGCTCGGCCGTGCCCCCCAGCGGGGGCCACACCCCCTTCTGCACCAGCCCGGCGAGGCCCAGGGTCCTGTCCAGGACCAGCGCGCCCCCCTCCGGCACCAGAGTCCCCAGCAGGAACCGGCCCCCGCGGCCCAGCAGGTACGCCTTATAGAGCCCCCGGCCGTCGTCGGCCAGGCGGACCTCCGCCCTGACCCTGTCCCCCAGCCCGGTCAGGGTCAGGCTCCCCCGGCCCCCGGCCAGGCTGAACCGTTCCGCCACTGCCGCCGCCCCCTTTCTCCCTCTAATTCTATGCGCCGGACAGGGAAATCCTTCCTCCGGGCGGCCCGTTTGGCAGAATGCGCCGATTCGGCCTTGCATATTCTTGGGGATTGCGTTAAGATAGCCACAGCAGGGAAGCGCCCCTTTTGTACGCTTCCAATTTTGTGTGTTTCAGAAATCCTGCGGAGCAGAGCCGGCCGCCGGGCGCGGACGGCCCTCTGCCGCGGCTGTGCCCGCCCCTCCGGCTTCCCCGGCCGGCGGGGCGCTCGTGCGCCGTGGGACGGACATAGGAAAGGTCGGATTTAGATTGGATATTGTCATTGCCGGGGACGGCAAGGTGGGCTTTACTCTGGCGGAGCACCTCTCGCAGGAGGACCACAACGTCACCATCATCGATACCAACGACGAGGCGCTCAAGCGGGCCTCCGATATGCTGGATGTGATGTGCGTCAAGGGCAACGGGGCCACCCTCTCCGCCCTCCAGGAGGCGGGGGCGGGAAAGGCCGACGTGGTGATCGCCGCCACCAGTATGGACGAGGTCAACATGATCTGCTGTCTGGCGGCCAAGCGGCTGGGGGCCAAATACGCCATTGCCCGGGTGCGCAATGTGGAGTATGCCAAGGAGCTCTCCCAGCTGAAAAAGGACCTGGACATCGACCTCATCATCAACCCGGAGAACGCCACCGCCGTAGAGATCGCCCGGCTCCTGCGCTTCCCCACAGCGGCCAACATCGACACCTTCTGCCGGGGCCGGGTAGAGCTGGTGGGGCTCCGCCTCCAGGAGGGGGACTTCCTCTGCGGCCAGCCCCTGGCCGGCCTGGACCACCGGGTCCGCGCCCTCCCCATGCTCTTTTGCGCCGCCGAGCGGGGGGAGAGCGCCATCATCCCCAACGGCGCGTTCGTCCCCCAGCCCGGGGACAAGCTCTACCTCATCGGCCAGCCCTTCGGGATCAACCAATTCTTCAAGCTGCTGGGCCGGTACACCCCCAAGATCAAAGACGTCTTCATCGTGGGCGGCGGGCGAATCGCCCACTACCTGACCGCCGCGCTGGAGCATCTGGGGATGCACGTCAAGCTGGTGGAGCGGAGCATGGAGCGCTGCCGCCAGCTCAGCGACATGCTGCCCCACACCCTGGTCATCTGCGGGGACGGCACCGACCAGGAGCTCCTGGAGTCGGAGAACGTGGGGGCCTGCGACGCCTTTATCGCCCTCACCGACCGGGACGAGGATAACCTGATCATCTCCCTGTACGCCCTCCAGCAGAAGATCGCCAAGGTGATCGCCAAATCCAACCGGCAGAACTATGCGGGCATCGCCCGATCGGTGGGGCTGGACAGCGTGATCTCCCCCAAGCTCATCACCGCCAGCCAGATTTTGCAGGTGGTCCGGGGGATGCAGAACTCCAAGGGCAGCGTCATGAACGCCCTGTACAAGATCGCCGGGGGCCAGGCGGAGGCCATGGAGTTCGTGGTCTCGGAGAAGACCCGGGGCCTGGGGGTCCCGCTGAAGGATTTGAAGCTCAAGAAGGGCATTCTGCTGGCCGTCATCATCCACCAGAACCAGGTGGTCATTCCGGAGGGCTCCTCGGTGATCCGGGCGGGGGACACGGTGATCATCGTCTCCCGGGACAAGGTGATTCTGGACGTGAACGACATCTATGAGGACCGGCCTGCGGATGCGGTGGAGGGGGCGGAATGAACTTCAAGCTGGTCTTCCGGCTGGCGGGGCGGGTCCTCCTGGTGGAGGCCGCCGCCATGCTGCTGCCCCTGGCGGTCACGCTGCTTTACCGGGAAAATCCCCTCCCCTTTCTGATCCCTATCCCCATTCTGCTGGCCGTGGGGCTGGCATTGTCCGCCCTGAAGGGCAAGGACAGCTTCTTCCCCCGGGAGGGGTTCTTCGCCGTGGGGCTCATCTGGCTGCTTATCGGGTTCTTCGGGGCCCTGCCCTTCTTCTGCTGGAGCCGGCTCAACCCCGGCTCCGGCCTCTTTCCCCATTTTATCGACTGCTTTTTTGAGTCGGTCTCCGGCTTTACCACCACCGGCTCCTCCATCCTCACCGCCGTGGAGCCCCTGCCCAAGGGCATCCTCTTCTGGCGCTCCTTCACCCACTGGCTGGGGGGCATGGGGGTGCTGGTGCTGGCCCTGGCCCTGCTGCCCTCCATGGGCTCCCGGTCCCTCAACCTGATGAAGGCCGAGTCCCCCGGCCCGGTGGTCTCCAAGCTGGTGCCCAAGACCAGCCAGTCCTCCAAGATCCTCTACGGCATCTACTGCGTGCTCACTGGGGCCCAGGTGATCGCCCTGCGCCTGGCCGGAATGCCCTGGTATGACAGCGTGGTCCACGCCTTCGCCACTGCGGGTACCGGCGGCTTCTCCACCCGCAACCTGTCGGTGGCCGCCTACCAGAGCCCCGCCGTGGAGATCATCATCACCGTGTTCATGCTCCTCTTCTCCATCAACTTCGCCCTGTTCTTCCTGGTCCTGTGCGGCAAAGTGAAGCAGGCCCTTCAGAGCGACGAGCTGCGCTTTTTCCTCCTCGTGGTGGCGGCCAGCACCCTGCTCATCGCCTTCAACATCGCCGGGTACTACCCGGAGGGGGGCGCCCTGCGCCACGCCGCCTTCCAGGTGGCCACCATCATCTCCACCACCGGCTTCGCCAGCGCGGATTTCAACCTGTGGCCCGAGTTCTCCCGCTGCCTGCTGGTGATTCTCATGTTCATCGGGGCCTGCGCCGGGAGCACCGGCGGCGGGCTGAAGTGCTCCCGGGTGCTCCTGATCCTCCGCTGCATCAAGCGGGAGATCCGGCGGGTCATCCACCCCCGGTCGGTCAACGTGGTCAAGCTGGACGGCCGGGTGGTGGAGGAGGATGTGCTCTGCTCGGTCCTCATCTTCTTTGCCGCCTACCTGTTTATCATTCTGGGGGCCTCCCTGCTGGTGGCCCTGGACAACTTTACCTTCGGCACCACCTTTACCGCTGTCGTGGCCTGTATCAGCAACATCGGGCCCGGACTGGAGATGGTGGGGCCCATGGGCAATTTCTCGGCCTTTTCCGGCCTCTCCAAGCTGATTTTGTCCCTGTGCATGATTGTGGGCCGCCTGGAGGTCCTGCCCATCCTGGTTCTGCTCAGCGGAACTGCCTGGAAACGCTCCTGATCTCCGCTTATTTTTGTTCAAAACGTCAAAATCTTGATTTGATTTCCGGTTCCGGAAAGAACTCCTTGCAAAACCAAGGGGAAATGCGCTAAAATTAAGGGGCATGAAAGATAGGGAAGCTCGGGCTTAACCGGGTTTCCCGGCGGTGTAGCGCCGTGTTGACGGGCTGGGATACGGAGGAGGCGGACCGTAAAGCGGCATTCCACAGGGTCTGACTGCACCGGAACGAGCAAAAGGAGTTGGATATTTTGGAAAATCTGTTCTGGCTGGGTTTGGTAGGAGCAGTGATCGCACTGCTGTTCGCGGTCGCCCAGCGCGCCAAGGTCCTCAAGTTTTCAGAGGGCACCGAGCAAATGCAGAAGATCGCGTCCTCCATCCGGCAGGGCGCGAACGCCTACCTCAAGCGCCAGTATACCACCGTGGCCAAGATCTTCCTGGCCGTCTTTGTGGTTCTGCTGATCCTGGCCGCCACCCGCAAGCTGGATAATTGGTTTATCCCCTTCGCCTTCCTCACCGGCGGCATCTACTCCGGCCTGTCCGGCTTCATCGGGATGAAGATCGCCACTTCGTCCAACGCCCGCACCGCCCACGCCGCCCACGAGAGCCTGAACCGGGGCCTGAGCGTGGCCTTCTCCTCCGGCGCGGTGATGGGCTTCACCGTGGTGGGCCTGGGCCTGCTGGACGTGACCATCTGGTTCCACATTCTCAAGTATCTGGCCCACTACGAGGCCGCCCAGATCGCCCAGACCATGGTCATGTTCGGCATGGGCGCGTCCTTCATGGCTCTGTTCGCCCGGGTGGGCGGCGGCATCTTCACCAAGGCCGCCGACGTGGGCGCCGACCTGGTGGGCAAGGTGGAGGCCGGCATCCCCGAGGACGACCCCCGCAACCCCGCCACCATCGCCGACAACGTGGGCGACAATGTGGGCGACGTGGCCGGCATGGGCGCCGACCTGTATGAGTCCTACGTGGGCTCCATCCTGGCCACCTTTGCCCTGGGCGCCGCCGCCTACGGCGCCTCCGGCCTCACCTGGAACGCCATGCTCCTCCCCCTGATCATCGCCGTGGTGGGCGTGGTGTGCTCGGTGATCGGCACCTTCCTCATCCGCACCAAGGAGGGGGCCGACCAGCGGGCCCTGCTGGGCACCCTGCGCAAGGGCACCTATACCGCCGCCATTCTGGCCGCCATCGCGGCCGCCCCCATCACCTACTTTGTGCTGGGCTCCTGGGGCGTGTACATCGCCATCCTGGCCGGTTTGGCGGCCGGCTGCGCCATCGGCTACTTCACCGAGTACTACACCTCCGACACCTATAAGCCCACCCAGGGCCTGGCCGACACCACCCAGACCGGCGCCGCCACCACCATCATCGGCGGCATCTCCCTGGGCATGAAGTCCACCGCCGCCCCCATCATCATCGTGGGCATCGCCATCATCGTCTCCTTCCTGGCCGCCGGCGGCTCCCTGTCCACCGGCTCCGACACCTACAGCGAGCTCTTCAGCAAGGGCCTGTACGGCATCGGCATCGCCGCCGTGGGGATGCTCTCCACCCTGGGCATCACCCTGGCCACCGACGCCTACGGCCCCGTAGCCGACAACGCAGGCGGCATCGCCGAGATGTCCGGCCTGGGCGAGGAGGTCCGCAACCGCACCGACGCCCTGGACTCCCTGGGCAACACCACCGCCGCCACCGGCAAGGGCTTCGCCATCGGCTCGGCCGCCCTCACCGCCCTGGCCCTGCTGGTGTCCTATGTGGACGTGGTGAAAAACAAGCCCAATGTGGGTACCGTCGACCTGGCCCTCACCAACCCCGCCGTGCTGGTGGGCATCTTCGTGGGCGCCATGCTCACCTTCGTCTTCGCCGCCCTGACCATGAGCGGCGTGCAGCGGGCCGCCCAGTCCATCGTGGTGGAGGTCCGCCGCCAGTTCCGCGAGATCTCCGGCATCATGGAGGGCAAGAGCGACCCGGACTACGCCTCCTGCGTGGACCTGTGTACCCGGGGCGCGCTCCATGAGATGGTGGCCCCGTCCCTGCTGGCCATCATCGTGCCCATCGTCACCGGCCTGATCCTGGGCGTGGAGTCCGTGGTGGGCCTGCTGGGCGGCGTCACGGTCACCGGCTTCGTCATGGCCGTGTTCATGTCCAACGCCGGCGGCGCCTGGGACAACGCCAAGAAGTACATTGAGGGCGGCAAGCACGGCGGCAAGGGCTCCGACTGCCACAAGGCCGCCGTCATCGGCGACACCGTGGGCGACCCCTTCAAGGACACCTCCGGCCCCTCCCTCAACATCCTGATCAAGCTCTGCTCCACCGTCTCCATCGTCTTCTCCGGCCTGATCGTCAGCATCCACCTCTTCTGAGGCTTTCTTTGGAAACCGGGAGGCCCTTCGCGTTTGCGAAGGGCCTCCCGGCTTTTACGAAAAAGGTTTTTCCGGTTGGAATTTCTGCGGTTTTTTGCTATACTGGAGAAAAGCGGCAGGAGAGGAGGGAGATGCGGCATGACCCTGTCCCAGATCAAGTATTTTATGGAGGTGGCCGCCTCGCTGAACTTTACCGAGGCCGCCCGGCGGCTGTACGTCTCTCAGCAGGTGGTGAGCAAGCAGGTGGGCTTGCTGGAGGAGGAGCTGGGGGTCCGGCTCTTCGACCGGAGCGGCCGCCGGGTGCAGCTCACCGAGAGCGGGCGGATTCTGGCCGGAGAGTGGGCCGATATTCAGATCCGCATCGACGAGACCCTCCGGCGGGTGGCCGAGGCCGGGGGACGGCAGAGGATACGCCTGCGCATCGGGGTGTGCGAGCTGGCCGACGTTATCGACCGGGTCTCCCGCCTGGCCGCCGCCTTCAGCAGCCAGCACCCGGACGCAGAGCTGGAGTACGAGGTCTATCCCTTCCGGACCCTCCAGGAGCTGCTGATGCGGGGGGAGCTGGACCTCATCTACACGGTGCGCTCCGAGGTCCTCCAGCTCCCCGGCTCCTTCCGGAACCGGCCCCTGGCCCCCCTGCACCTGGCTATCATTCTCTCCAACCTCCACCCCCTGGCCCGGCGGGACAGGCTGGATATCCTGGACGTGAAGGACGAGCGGTTCTATTTCTTCTCCGATGTGTACTCCAGCGTGGCCAGCACCAAGATCATCGAGCACTGCCGCTGGGCGGGTTTCCTGCCCAAGAGCATCAAGTATTTCCACAGCGTCAACGCCCTGGAGGTGGCCCTCTGCGGCAGCCAGGGGATCACGGTGGGCTTTCCGGAGATGTTCCGGAGCGTGGGCGCCCAGCTCAAGAGCTTCCCCATCGCCTGGCGGGACGACTGGCCCGGGGAGGAGATCATCGCCGCCTGGAACGGCGGGGTATCCGGCCGGCTGGAGCCCCTGCTCGCCCTCAGCTCCGCCCTCTATGGCAGCTGATCACAGCTTTTTTGTTGTGCCTGTACTTCTTTTTTCTGTTTTACCGAAAATGGACAACGGCGTATAATCAAAGAGACAAAACCTTGTCAAAAATGACGGGATCATTTGGAGGAGGTACATCGCGATGAAAATTCTGGCCATTTCCCTGGGCAGCCGGGACGGCAGCAACGACGCCATGTGCAAGGAGGTGCTGATGGTCGCCCAGGATATGGGAGCCGAGGTGGAGTTCATCCACGCCATGGACCTGGACATCAAGCACTGCACCGGCTGCGTGGCCTGCTCCCGGTCCCTGGTGATGGGCAACGGCAACCGCTGTGCGCTGAAGGACGACTTCAACTGGCTGCTGGACCGCTGCTATGACGCCGACGGCATCTTCTGGTCCGTCCCCATCTTCGAGAAGACCGCCTGCGGCCTGTTCCACACCATCACCGACCGCTTTGGCCCCCGCATGGACCGGGGCATGAACGTCATCGGCACCAAGATGGCCCAGGAGAAGGGCAACCCCGTGCCCGACCCCCGCTTCCTCACCGACAAGGTGGTCTCCTATGTGGGCATCGGCGGATCCGACTGGGCGACCCGGATCCAGTGCTCCATGGCCATGCAGGCCCTGACCCCCATGTGGAAGATCATCGACAACGACGTGTTTTCCTGGTCCAAGACCATCATCATGGAGGACGACAAGATCGCCCGGGTCCGGGAGATCGGACGGAACCTGGTGGAGGCCGCCCGGGACATCGAGCACGCCCAGTACAAGGGCGAGCCCGGGGTCTGCCCCCACTGCCACAGCCGCAACTTCTACCTGGACCAGGACGCCGGCAAGGCCATCTGCTGCCTGTGCGGCATCGAGGGCGCGATCAAGGTGGAGGACGGCAAGCTCTCCTTCGTCTTCCCCGAGGAGCAGATCGCCCACGCCCACGATACCCTGTCCGGCAAGTTCATGCACGCCGACGACATCCGGGAGAACGAGGGCCGCGCCATGGCCATCAAGTCCACCGACGCCTATAAGCAGCGCATGGCCAGGTACAAGGCGTTCATCACCCCCAGCCGTCCGGAGAAGTAAGCGCCTATCCCCCCATAATCCGCACACAGTGCGCCTGCGTCTTTTGCGCCATACTGCGTTGGTTTTTCTTGCCGGGCGCAAAAACTGACGGCGCAACCGGCGCACGTCTGATTTCGGGATAGGCGCTCGGCCAAATTCTGTCTGACTGCCGCGCCCCCAGGGGCTCCGGGTTCCGCCGGAGCTTCTGGGGGCGTTTTCACAGTTGCGCGGTCCGCCGCGCCGTGGTACACTGTCCCCGACAGATAGGACCCACGGGACGGGGAGGAAGTATGACTGCAAAGGAGATTCAACAGCGGCTGGAGCCCCTGGGCTGCCGCCTGGTGGGGGACTGCGGGGACCGGCCCATGTCCCTCTGCCGCCGTCTGGGCGGCGAGGTGGGGAAGTGGAACGAGCGTATCCTCTACTTGGGGCGGCCGGAGGAGTTTGCGTCGGTTGGGTTTCCGGAGAGCTGCTGCGGGCTCTCCGTCCCGCCGTCCCTCTCCTTTGACACGGTTTATGAGCAGCTGGAGCAGGGGTGGACCCAGGCCGCCGCCGAGCACGCGGCCCTCTCCCGGCTGATCACCGCCCTCTGGAACGGGAAGAGCCTGCAAAAGATCGTCGCCCTGGCCTCCGAGCTGCTGGAGAACCCGGTCACCCTCCACGACTTCGCCTTTCTCCCCCTGACCGACCCGCCGGAGGACGCGGGGGACAGCGTGAACCCCCGGCTGCGGGAGGAGTTCCTCCAGGCGGCCCAGGCCTGTCAGAGCGCCTGGTACAACGCCCACCGGGCGGCCATTGACGAGGACATGCCCCAGGTCTACCATGTGGGCGATCAGCGCTGGATTTTAAGCGCGGTGAAGATTGAGCGGGTCACGGTGGCCTGGATCGTGGTCTCCCAGGTGTACCGGGCCCTGTCCGAGCGGGACATCGCCCTGGTCCAGCTGCTGCGCAATGTGATCTCCACCTACTTCATGACGGAGAAGGACTACCACGCCAACACCGGCGGACATCAGGACATCTTCCTGCGGGACCTGCTGTCCGGCGCCTACCGCGGCCGGGCGTCCATGGAGCGCATGAAGCGGCAGCTCCGCCTCCCCAGCCATGACCGCTATTGCATGATCGCGGTGCAGTGGCTCTCAGGCACCCCGGACAACAACTCCCTCCACTCCATTTTGCAGCAGATCCGGCTGCTGATGCCCAACAATCCCACTATTTTTCACGAGCGCTATTTCGCCATCCTGCTGGGGCAGAAGCAGGACGCCGGCGGGCTGCTCAACTCCAACTATGTGTTGCGGGAGTTCCTGGCCATCAACAAGCTCCAGGGCGCCATGAGCCAGCCCTTTTCCGACCTGATGGACGCCCCCAGGTACTTCGCCCAGGCCATCTCCACCCTGGAGGCCCTGGGGAAGCTCTACCCCCAGGAGCTGCTGATCCGCTACGGCATGAATCTGGCCCTCCAGATGATCCACGATCTGGCCAAGCACGCCGACGTGCGGCTGTTCCGCCACCCGGCGGTGGAGATCCTCCAGGACTACGACCGGCTGAACGCCGCCGAGCTCGCCCGCACCTTGGAGGTCTATCTGGAGGTAAACGGCTCCCCCTCCGCCGCCTGCCGGGCCCTCTTCATCCATCGGAACACCCTGGCCAAGCGCCTCCAGAAAATCCGGGAGCTGACGGGCGTGGACCTGAACGACGGGCGGACAGTCACGCAGCTGGGCCTCACCTGCGCCATCAACCTCTATCTCCAGGTCAATACGCCCTGAATCAGCGCAAAAATCCCGCCCTGCGGCGGAATTTTGCTTGACAAATTTGAAATATCCGGTATAATAATAAGGCTTGTTTGTTGAGAGAAACAGGCACATCCTTGCTCCCGCCTGCGAGCGGGGGCCATACGTCCATAAGGAGGTGCAAAGTAAATGGCAAAGCTGAGTGCAAATTATGAGGCGGTCTACATCCTGCGGCCCGACTTGGGCGAGGAGGCCACCGCCGCCATGGTGGCCAAGTTCCGCGCCCTGGTCGAGGAGAAGGCCACCCTGTCCGAGGTTGACGAGTGGGGCAAGCGCCACCTGGCCTATCCCATCCAGGACCTCAACGAGGGTTATTACGTGCTGATGACCTTCTCCGCCGCCCCGGAGTTCCCCCGGGAGCTGGACCGTATTTTCCGCATTACCGACGGCGTGATGCGCTCCATGATCGTCTGCAAGGACGAGTAAGGAGGCGAGTCCCATGCTCAACAGAATCATCCTGATGGGCCGCCTGACCCGCGATCCGGAGCTCCGCCACACCCAGACGGGGACCCCTGTGGCCTCCTTCACTCTGGCGGTGGACCGGGACTTTAAGGACAAGCAGACCGGCGAGAAGGCCACCGATTTTATCGACATCGTAGCCTGGCGGCAGACGGCCGAGTTCGTCTCCCGCTTCTTCACCAAGGGCCGCATGGCCGTGGCGGAGGGGCGGCTTCAGATCCGCGACTGGACCGACCGGGAGGGCAACAAGCGCCGCAGCGCCGAGGTCATCGCGGACAACGTCTACTTCGGAGATTCCAAGCGGGATGCCGAAGGCGGCGGGTACGCCCCGCCCCCGCCCATGGGCGGCGGCTATTCCGCGCCCGCGCCCTCCGGCGGCTACGCCGCTCCGGCTCCGGCCGGCGGCGACCAGTTCTCCGAGCTGTCCGACGACGACGGCGAGCTGCCCTTCTAGCCTACTTTTTCTTGAAAGAAAAAGTAGGCAAAAAGAACTTCCATTTTGTCCTCCTGTGAGGCCATACGCGGCTGGGCAAGTGTGAAGCACACGCCCTAGAGTCTCAGAGCCCCCGAGGGCAAAAGCAGGCAAAAAGATTCCTCTTGCGGCTGCCGGTTGGATGGGGCGGGAGCGCCCCTGATACGGCAGCGCACTTCGCGGGAGATCGTACCCGTTACAAATTGAACAAGGAGGTTTGCCCTATGGCTATGGATAGAGAGCGTCCCCGCGGCCGCAAGCGCCGCAAGGTCTGTACCTTCTGCGTGGACAAGGTGGAGCACATCGACTACAAGGACGCCGCCAAGCTGCGCCGGTTCCTGTCCGAGCGTTCCAAGATCCTGCCCCGCCGGACCACCGGGACCTGCGCCATGCATCAGCGCCAGCTGACCGAGGCCATCAAGCGCGCCCGTCAGATCGCGCTGCTGCCCTTCGTCACCGACTGACGCCTGTCAAAGATTTATCATCGGATCAAGTCCGGTCCGGAATACAATTTGTATTCCGGACCGGACTTTTTTGTCTGCCCGCTTTGCATTTTGTCCCAGAATATGCTATTATAGTTGAAACAAGAACCGTGAAACGAGGGGATTGTAATGAGAGGCATATCCGCTTCCGACTATGAACAGCGTCTCCAGCGGGAGATTGAGGCCAAGGTAGAGGAGATGGAGCGGCCCGGCTATGTCTTTCCCCGGCGCTTCTCCCGGGGGGACGCCCTGCTCTGGGCTGTGGTGGCGGCCGGGAGCCTGGCGCTGGTGCTCCTGGGGGCGTGGCTGTGAGGGGCCGGACGCCGGAGGAGGTGGAACGCCGGATCGGGCAGGAGGCCGCCTTCGGCGTGGTCCCCGTCCTGTCCGGCGGCCGGGTCTATGGCTTTCTGGACGCCCTGCTGGTCCTGTCCGGCTACTGCATCGCCACCTGGAGCTATACCCAGGGGGCCTATCTGGCCACGCTGGTGGGGTTCCGGCAGCTCCTCATCGGGGCTTTCTTTGGGGCCATCCTCATGCTGTGCATCTACCAGCTGCCGGTGATTCTGTCGGTGCGCTACGGCATCGATATCTGGATCTGGCTGCGGGCGGTCTTCGGCCCCGCCGGGGTGGGGATCATGGCGGTGGTGATCATCCTCATCAACTACCCCTGGTACGCCGTGTGCGCCGATCTGTTCGCATCCTCCATGTCCAACCTGGCGGCCCTGTTCGGCGTTGTGATCCCCCAGGGGCTCCACGTGCTGCTGGGCATCGCCTGCGTGCTGCTGGGGACCTTCATCGCCTGGCGGGGCATCGGAGCCATCACCTGGACCACCCGCATTCTGGTGCCTGTGCTGCTGGCGGTGGGGGTGCTGGTGGTGATGATTGGCTTCCGGGCGGTGCCCCCGGCGGCCATCTGGGACTACCGCCCGGCCGGACAGGCCGGAATCGTCCCCTATCTCCTCTCCATTGAGGCGAATTTTGCCTTTGTGGTCACCCTGGTGGGGGGCATGGCCGGGGTGCCCCGGCTGGTGAGGACCGAGCGTGCGGGTCTCTGGGCCGGGGTGCTGGGCCAGGGGCTGGCCGGGTCCTTCTTTGTTGTGGTGGGGGCGGTGATGGCCATCGCCATGCAGCACGTCACCGGGCAGATGGCGGAGGACCCAACCCTGATGCTGGCCACCCTGGCGGCTCCGGCCCTGGCCCTGTGCTCCCTGTTGCTGGTGGCCTTCGCCAACATCGGCACCCAGGCGGTGGGGGCCTATCTGTACGGGGTGATGCTGAAATCCACCTTCCAGACCGCCCGCTACCGGGTTGTAATCCTGATCCTGGCGGCCTATGTATGCGCCCTGTGCGTCTGGGGGCGGGTGATCGACTACTTCGGCTCCTTCCTCACCATCGGGGCCTGTATCTACGCGCCGCTGGCCGCTCTGCTCTTTGCTGACTTCTTCCTGGTGCGCCGCCAGCGCATCGATCTGCGGGCGGCCTGCGGCCTGCCGGGACACACGGCCTACCGTTACAGCCGGGGGTTCAACTGGGTGGGCCTGTCCTGCGTTGCGGCGGGGGTGGCCATGTCCCAGGCCGTCTACAACCCGGTGACCGGGGCCATCCGCTGTATGCCCCTGTTCTATCTCACCCCCACGGGCTTCTCCTTCCTGGGGACCGGGCTGCTCTACTGGGGGCTGAGCCGGGTACCGCCCATCCGGCGCTATCTGCTTCAGGATCGAGGGGGGCTGACGGTATGAAGCGGCCCATCGACCCCACCCCCTTCGACCGGGCGCGGGTGCCGCCCAAGCAGAACCTGCTGATCATGCCCCTGCTGTGGCTGTGGTGCTGGCTGGCCACCCGGCCGGGGCGGCTGCGCATCCATAAGGTGGGGATGAAAGGGTTAAAGCCCCCCTTCCTGGTGCTGGGCACCCACCACGCCTTTATGGACTTCTATGTGACGCCCCTGTGCCTCTTTCCCCACCGGGCCAACTATGTCTCCGAGCTGGAGGGCTTCGAGAACTTCGGCGAGTGGCCCTACCGGCAGATCGGCTGTCTGGGCACCCGGAAGTTTGTCAACGACCTGGCCCTGGTGAAGAACATCCGGCGGTGCATGGAGCGCCGGGGGATCCTGGTGCTCTACCCGGAGGCCCGGTACGCCAATGTTGGCACCAGCTCGGAGCTCCCCGCCTCGGTGGGGAAGCTGATCCAGTACCTGAAGGTCCCGGTGGTGGTTCTCCAGATGCGGGGGAACTATCTACAGTCCCCCATCTGGAATCTGAAGCGCCGGAGGGGCGTCCGGCTGGAGGCCACCCTCTCCCGCCTCTTCACGGCGGAGGAGGCCGCCGCCCTCAGCGCCGGGGCGATCCAGGAAGCCGTGCAGAGGGCCCTGTCCTACGACGAGTACGCCTGGCAGGCGGAGCGGCACATGGCCGTCCGGGCCCCCTGGCGGGCCGAGGGGCTGGAGCTCCCCCTCTACCGCTGCGCGGACTGCGGGACGGCCTTTCACATGGCCTCCCGGGGGGCGGAGCTCTTCTGTACCGCCTGCGGCGCCCGCTGGCGCATGGACGAGTACGGCCGCCTGGAGGGGGCGGGCCGCCCCGCCCGCTTTCCCCACATCCCCGACTGGTACGAGTGGGAGCGGACCCAGGTGGAGGCCGCCATCGAGGGGGGGACCTACGGGCTGGACCAGCGGGTCCATATCGAGTCCCTGCCCAACGCGGTGAATTTTATCGATCTGGGGGAGGGGCGGCTGCGCCACGATGGCGCGGGCTTCGCCCTCACCCTCACCGACTACGGGGAGCAGGCCCCCAAGACCCTCCGCTTTCCCCCCGGGGCCACCTTCTCCATCCACACCGAGTACGACTACCGGGGCAAGGGCCCCTGCATCACCCTGTCCACCCCGGACAACACCTATTTTATCTACCCGCTGGAGCCGGGCTTCAACCCCACCGAGCTCCAGTTTGCGGCCGAGGCCCTGTACCGCCGGGCCATGGTCAGGGGGGACCGACCACCCCGCAGGCCAGACGGCCCGCCCCCTGCGGGGCGTGGAGCACCAGGGTCCGGCCCAGAACTTGATCGGGAGTAAAGCGGCCGGTGTAGCAGACAGAGAAAGCCGCGCCCCCGCACCCCAGGACCGGGGCCAGCTGGACCTCTCCAGGGGCCTGCCGGGGGCCCGCGCAGTGGAAGGGCACGTCGCCTCCCGTGCGGCAGGTCCCCTCCCGGTGGATGTGGAGGGGGTAGAGTCCGTCCTCCGGCAGGCCCGCCAGCCGCAGGAGGGCCAGGGTTCCGGACTGCCAGGGGTAGAACAGCGCCTCGCCGGCCAGGTCCGGGTGGGCCCCGTCTCCGCAGAGGAGGGCCGCGGCGGCCGGACGCTCCTCCAGCAGCACCCGGGGGAGGGGGGATACAGCGTGAGACATGAGCAAATTCCTCCTTTCCCCACTCTATGCGCCCCACGGGCCGGAGGTGCCCCAAAACAGGACGGAGGGACCGCAGGCCGTGGAAGGCGCCTGCGGTCCCTCTCTGCGTCCCGCCCTGTTACTTCTCCTTCCGCTGGAGCTGGAGGCGGTCGGCGATCATGGCGATAAACTCGCTGTTGGTGGGCTTGCCCTTGGCGTTGGAGACGGTGTAGCCGAAGTACTTTTGCAGGGTCTCCAGGTCGCCCCGGTCCCAGGCCACCTCAATGGCGTGGCGGATGGCCCGCTCCACCCGGCTGGCCGTGGTGCCGAAGCGCTTGGCTACCTCGGGATAGAGAATCTTGGTCACGGCGTTGATGACTTCCATGTCGTCCACCGCAATGAGGATGGCCTCCCGCAGGTACTGGTATCCCTTGATGTGGGCGGGCACCCCGATCTCATGGATGATAGCGGTGACGACGCCCTCCAGATTCTGGGCCCGGGGGCTGTGCGCCCCGCCGTCCGCTCCGCCCTGATCCACCAGCTGGCGGATACACTCCACCACCGCAGGCGTCCGGCATGGCTTCATGATGAAGTAGTCAGCCCCCAGCTGGGCGGCCAGATCGGCCACGCTGCCCCGTACAAAGCTGGAGAGCACCAGCATCTTCGGCCTGGGGGAGAGACCGTCCAGCATCTTGAGCACCTCCATGCCGTCCATCCGGGCCAGCACCATGTCCATAACCACCACATCCGGGGCCAGCTCCCGAGCCATGCGCACGGCCTCCTCGCCGTCGCCCGTCTCGCCGGTGACCGTCATGTCGGGCTCTTCCTCCAGCGTCCCCACAAAGAGGCGGCGAAATTCCTCGCTGGCATCCGCCACCAGAATCCGTTTGTTTTCCATTGTTGACTCCCCTTCCAGCAGTTCTCTGCTTTTTGCTTCCTGCCTGGCCAAGGCATCTGACCGGTTGCCTATAATTTACCATAATTCGTCTGCAAACGCAATACTTTTCTGACATTTTTTGGATAATTAAGATTCGACCTTTTCCGACTTTTTTCGGCCGGAGGCCGCAGGCGCCGAAAAGCAGGGCCCTGGGAGGGGCCGCCGCAGCTGTCAGGCCGGGCTGCCGGTAAGAAAAAGGCCCTGTGCATACGGTCTGCGTATGCACAGGGTCCTTACCCGGTTACGAGGCTGCGGCCAGCATGTTTTCCGCCAGGATCCCGTAGCCCTGACTGGGATCATTCACCAGGACATGGGTTACGGCGCCGGCCAGCTTGCCGTTTTGCAGGATAGGGCTGCCGCTCATGCCCTGGACAATGCCGCCGGTGGCGGCCAGGAGGCGGGGGTCGGTCACTTTAATCATCATATTTCGAGTGTCCGCCCCGCCGGAGGGGTAGATCCGGGTGATCTCCACCTGATACTCCTCCACGTCCTCCCCGGCGATGTTGGAGAGGATCACCGCAGGGCCCACCGTCACCTCGCGCCGGCCGGCCACCGCCACCGGGGTCCGGCCGCCGGTGAGGCTCAGGTCCGTGAGCCGCCCGAAGACGCCGCTGTCCGTGTTGGCGTAGAGATCGCCCATGTCCCGATCCACCTGGAAGGCCCCGTGGAGCTCGCCGGGCGCGCCGCTCTCCCCCCGCTTCACATCGGAGACCTGGGCGTACATGATGCTGCCCGACTGGAGGGGCATGATCTGGGCTGTGTCCACGTCGTTGATGCCGTGCCCCAGCGCGCCGAAGACGCCGGAGTCCGGGTCGTAAAAAGTCAGCGTGCCGATGCCGGCCATGGAGTCCCGGATCCAGGCCCCCAGCTTGTAGGAGCCGTCGGCGCTGCACTGGACGGCCTGGGCGGTCATCTGTACCTGCTGATCCCCGCGGACTGCCCGGATGCTCATCTGCGCCCCCTCCAGGTCCTGGAGGACGGCCTGGACCTCCTCGATGGTGTCCACCTCTTCGCTGTTGATATGGGTGATGATGTCGCCCTCCTTCAGGCCGCAGTCCCGGGCCGGGACGCTGCTGCCCGACTCGGTGGCCACCTCGGAAAAGCCCACCACCATCACGCCGTCGGAAAAGAGCTTAATCCCCACGGCCCGGCCCATGGGGATCACCTGCCGGACCGCCGTTTGCTCCGCCGCCCGCGCCGGCCCCCAGGCCGGAACAGCCTCCGGCCCGGCCGCCCGCGCCGGCGTGCGGAGCAGAAAAAAGGCCGCGCCCAGCACTGCCGACAGCACCGCAGCCCGGACCAGCACCAGTCCCAGCGCCCACGGCCACACCTTTTGTTCCTCCTTCATGCAACCACCCCTTTATCCATGAAATGTTCAAACGCACCAGGCGCACGGCCGCGCCCGGCTTCGCGCCGGAGATCACCGCCCGGCGCGCCGCCGTGCGGAATCCCGCTGTTCAGTATGGACCGGATGCGGCAAATCAAGCGCCGCCGCCGCTGGCAATGAAACACGCCTTTGCCTTGGAAGGACCGCCCAGCGCCCGTCCCGCCGCCCATCCGGAAATGATACATCCTCTTTCTGCCGCTTTTCCGGAAATTGGCCGGATCTGCGCGGGTTGGAGGGAAAAACCAGGATCTTTTTCTATGCAAAAGCATAGTAAAATGATATAATAGAACTGCATTTTTCTGTGATTTCGTAAAAAACTTCTATTTTCAATAAATCTGTTATAGCGGCTCCGGTTCCCGCTCTCTTATAATATGTTGCAGAAAGAGGAATCACGATGGAAAAGACGTCCAGGCATCATGACGTGAGCTTCGATCTGAGCGCCGCACGGGAAATTGTGGACGCCTTCTCCCTCTCCTGCGGCGTCAACTGCAAGCTCTTTTCCGCAGAAGGCGTCCTGCTCCACGAACGGAACCTGAACGGCTCGGCGTGCGCCTTCTGCCATAAGCTCTTTCAAGTCACCGGCGGGGCCGCGCACTGCGAACAGGTCCACCTCTACGGCGCCTATCAGGCCGAACGCTTCGGCGGGCGCTATATCTACTTCTGCCCCTCGGGCATGGCCTATTGCTCCTCCCCCATTATAGTGGGCGGGCGGACAGCCGGGAGCCTGGTGGGCGGGCCGGTCCTCATTATGGACCCGGAGGACTACCTGGCCGGGGACACTCCGGCGGGCCGGGTCATCCCCCATGACGCCCTGGAGCAGTTCCGCCCGGTGCTGGATACCTTCCCCCGGATGGAGCCCGCCCGGCTGAGCCATCTGTCCGCCCTTCTCTTCGCAGCCTCGGTCTACGTGGGGGACAGCAGCCACGCCCTCTTCCTCCAGCGGGGGGAGCTGGCCCAGCAGCAGGACATCGGCACCTATCTCCAGCAGCTCAAAAACGAGGGGGCCGCCCCCGCCTATCCCATCGAAAAGGAGCGCGCCCTGGTCACCGCCATTACCGAGGGGGACCAGAGCACCGCCCGGCGGCTGCTCAACGAGCTGCTCGGCCACATCCTCTTCTCCACCGGCGGAGATTTTACCCTGATGCGGGCCCGGGCCCTGGAGCTCATGGTGGTGCTCTCCCGGGCGGCGGCCGACGGCGGCGGCGATCTGGACCAGATTTTCGGTCTCAACTGCCGCTATCTCAGCGAGATCGACCGGCTGCGATCCAGCGAGGATCTGGTCTTCTGGCTCACCCGTGTGATGGAGCGGTTCACCGATCTGGTCTTCGACCTGGTGGACATCAAGCACAAGGACGTGATCTACAAGGCCATTGACTATATGAAATGCCACTATCCCTCCAAAATCACCCTGGAGAGCACGGCGGGGTATGTGGGGCTCTCCCCCTCCTACTTCAGCAAGGTCTTTAAGGAGGAGATGGGCTGCACCTTCAGCGCCTACCTGAACGAGCTGCGCATCGACCGGAGCAAGGCCCTGCTGCTGGCGGGAAGCGCCTCGATCATGGAGATCTGCGCCCAGGTGGGCTTTGACGACCAGAGCTATTTTACCAAGGTGTTCAAGAAACAAACCGGCGTGACCCCCGCCAAATTCCGGTCCCGCCGGGGCCGCCTGGCCGCCGATAAGGAGCGGCCGGGCCTTCCGGAGTCGTGACAGAAAATTTACATAATGGAGGAGAACAGTCATGAGCATCGTAGCAGAGATTTCCACCGCCATGCAGAAGGGCAAGGCCAAGCAGGTCAAGGAGCTGGTTCCCAAGGCTCTGGAGGAGGGCATTTCCGCCAAGGTCATCCTGGAAGAGGGCCTGCTGGCTGGGATGAACATCGTGGGCGAGAAGTTCAAGAACAATGAGGTCTTCGTGCCCGAGGTCCTGGTGGCCGCCCGCGCCATGAACGCCGGCACCGAGATCCTCAAGCCCTACATGACCGAGGCCGGTGTGGAGCCCCTGGGCAAGGCATGCCTGGGCACCGTGAAGGGCGACCTCCACGATATCGGCAAGAACCTGGTGCGCATGATGCTGGAGGGCAAGGGCATCGAGGTCATCGACCTGGGTGTCGACGTGGCCCCCGAGACCTTCGTGAAGGCCGCCATCGACAATAACTGCTCCATCATCGCCTGCTCCGCCCTGCTGACCACCACGATGCCCGCCATGGGCGAGGTCGTGGAGCAGGCCAAGGCCGCCGGAATCCGCGACAAGGTGAAGATCATGGTGGGCGGCGCCCCCGTCACCGACAAGTTCCGCGAGGCCATCGGCGCCGACGCCTACACCCCCGACGCGGCCACCGCCGCCGCTGTGGCCGCCAGCTTCCTGGCCTGAGCGTCAGGCCTGTTTCTCCCGGCTTCTTTCGCGCCCTCCGGCAGATATTTTCTGCCGGGGGGCGCTCTTTTGATCGAAAAATCCGGCGCTCCGGGCCAGGAAGCACAAGGGCTCCCGGCCCCGTTCCCGCCCGGCCGGAAAGAATTTTCCTGGTATTTCTTATGTTCCCGCCATTTTTGCCGATAATAATATTGAAGTAACGAGGCGGATCCGCACCGGGAGCCCCAAATCAGGGGGAGTCCGGCGGACCGGCTCCCCACCCATTTGTTTTGAGAAAAAGGATGTGAGATCCTATGCTGACTTCTTCGGGCTATGGCGCTATCTCCCCCGTCTCACCGGCCAAGCCCTACCGTACCACCGTGGAGCGGGAGCTCCGCACCCAGGGCGTCCAGAACCACGGCAGCTACGACAGCGTCACCCTCACCTCCGTGCCCACGAGGGAGAGCCGGTTCCGCATGGATATGGTAAGCCGCCTGTCCCAGGAGGTGCGCACCGCCACCACCACCGGCGATATCCACGCCCTGCGCCAGGCGGTGGCCTCCGGCCAGTATACGCCCGACCCCATGGCGATGGCTGCCCGGATCCTGCTCCTGGGCGAGGGACTGTAGGATGGGGCAGGAATTCCGCTCCTATCTGGAGCTTTTGGATGAGCTGCTCGGCAGCCTGGACCGGCTCAGCGAGCTGGCCCGTCAGAAGGCCGACGCCGTCCGCCGGGACAATCTCCTGGACCTGGACGAGGTGCTCAAGCAGGAGCAGGCCATCTCCCTGTCCCTGCGGGGGTACGAGCAGAAGCGGCTGAAGCTGGCCGCCGGCCTCCGGCTGGAAAACGTCCCGCTGTCTGCGCTGGCCGCCCACAGCCCGGCTGATCTGCAGGCCAGGGCCGCCCAGACGGCCGGGGCTTTGCAGCAGAGCTATGCGGCCTACCGGCAGGAGTCCGAAAGGGCCCGGCAGGTTTTGGAGTCCAACCTCCGGGACCTGGATAAGGCCATTGGACAGATGGGCGGGCCCCAGTCCGAGAGCGGCGCGGGGTATGCCCCGCCAAATGCAGAGCCGCCCCAGAAGATGAAGACAGATTTTCGCGCCTGACGGCAGGTCGGGCTGAGTATTTGATTAAGGAGTAACGCTTATGGGCAGTATCGGCAGTTTCGGAAGCTTTACCCAGGCCCGGCTGGGCATCTACGCCGCCATGAAGGGCCTGACCGTGACGGGAAACAATATCTCCAACATCAGCACCCCGGGCTATACCCGCCAGGTGGTGGACCAGGTGAGCCTGCGCACCGGCGGCGCGGACCGCTATCAGTCCAAGTACGGCGCGCGGGTGGGCAACGGCGCGCTGGTCACTGGTATCTCCCAGATCCGGGACCCCTATCTGGATATCCGCTACCGCAATGAGATGTCCGACGTGGGCTATCAGGACACCAAACTGGCTATCCTGAACAACCTGGCCTCCGTATTGGACGAGGTGGGGTCCGGCGACGACGAGAACGGCATCGTCTACGCCCAGCTCAGCGAGCTGGCCAAGTCCCTGATCGATCTGAGCAATAGCGCAGGTCAGGAGCAGTACGAGCGGCTGACCCGGGTGGCGGCGGGGAATCTGTGTACCCTCCTCAACAGCTATGCCGACAAGCTCCAGACCCAGAAGGAGCAGACCGAAAACATGTTCCGGCAGGATATCAACGACGTCAACAGCATCCTGACCGGCATCCGGGAGCTGAACTCCGCCATCCGCAAGAGCGAGATCCACGGTGACGACGCGTTGGAGATGCGCGACGAGCGCAACCGCCTCATTGACGATCTCTCCCAGTACATGAAGATCAACGTCACCTACAGCTATGAGGACATCGGCGCGGGCCAGAAGGTGGAGAAGCTGACCATTACCCTGGGAGACGCCAACCCGGACCCCGGAGTGGAGACCGATGAGGCAACCCTGGTGGACGGCGTCTACTGCGCCCAGCTGGCGACGCCCAAGGCCAACACCAAGGGGGGCGCCGAGGCCTACGAGGACGAAAACGGCAACCCGACCGACGACCCTATGGAGGCGGCCCAGGCGTTCAACGACAACTATGACATCATCATAAGCCGCCTGGAGGACGTCAAGGGCCGCGTGAAGATGGTGAAGGACGACCAGGGCAACCTGGTTCCCTCGGAGCAGGTGGACCTGGACGACAACGACCTCCACGGCGCGTTCCAGGCCATGCGCGAAATGCTCACCGAGAAGGGCGAGTTTACCTCCGAAAAGGACTTGGACGTTGACGAGAGCGCCACTACCAAGCGGGGCATCCCCTACTACCAGCGCTCCCTGGATCTGCTGGCCCAGAAGATCGCCGAGGAGTTCAACGATCTGAACATGCAGTACGCCGTCAAGGACGGGGTCTATGTGGGTGAAGATGGAAAACCCGTTCAACTGAACGGCGCTGACATTACAGCTGACCATGACCTGACGACGGAGGAGCTGGATGTGCTTGCGAAGCAGGGCAAGAAGGTCAGCCTGTTCAGCAACCACGGCGACAGCGACGATATGAGCGGCATCACCGCCGCCAATATCTCCATCTCCCAGAGCTGGGCCAACGGCAAGGTCCACGTTCTCCTCAAGGTGGACCAGACCATTGCGGGCATGGAGGCCATCGCCAACGGCACCGCCACCAAGCCCGACGACTTGGATGATACCACCCAGAACGACAATGTGAACCACATGATCACCCTCATTGACAAGGACCTGACGTTTAACCCGCAGGATCTGTATGATAAAGGCGCCAATCCTCCGGATCCGGATCTCCCCATCAGCGAATACCTCTTCGAGGGCTCCTTCCAGGAGATGCTGGACCACATGATGACCACCCTGGGCGACGACCAGCGGAGCACCAACATCAAGCTCAATGCGTCCTATGGCTCCTCGGTGGAGCTCAATACCAGCCGGGACTCGGTCTCCGGCGTGGACCTGAACGACGAGGCCATGAATATGATGCAGTATCAGAAGGCCTACACCGCCGCCTGCCGGATCATGACCGCCATGGACGAGGCGCTGGAGCGGCTGATCAGCAACACCGGCGTGGCCGGACGCTAACAGTAAGGAGGGCATACCAATATGATTCGATCGACCACCGGCGGCGTGCTCCGGACCTACCGCAGCAATTTGATGCACTCCTTTATTGCGCAGAATAAGGCCCGGGAAACGATGCTCACCCAGCGGAATTTCAACTCCTACGCCGAGGACCCGGCGGCCGCCTCCCGGGCGTTTCAGATGCGCCGCTCCCTGTCCCGGGTGGAGGCCCAGTACACCATCAACGAAGCGGTCAACCGCAAGTATGATACCGCGTACAGCGCCATCGACGGCGTGCAGAGCCTGCTGAAGAGCCGCTCCACCGGCGACAACGCCGAGGCCTGGAGCACGGTGCTCGAGGGCCTGAACGACCCCACCGGCGACGCCCGCACCGCCTTGGGCAAGGTCTTGAGTCAGATTGCCGATACCGTGGTTCAGACTATGAACTCCAAGTATGGCGATACCTTCATCTTTGCCGGGGCCGACGGTCTCAACGTCCCCTTTACCTGGGAGGGCGGCAAGCTCTATTACCGCGGCGTGGCCGTCGATACCGAGGTGCCCGCGCTGGTGCAGGACGGCACGAATCCGATTGAAATCGATCCGGCCACCGGGGCAATCAACCCCGGCTCCGGCACCTATTTGAAAGCGCAGAATACGTCCGCCATCTCCGCTGCGGACTACCAGGCCGCTGTGGCTGCAAAGACAAAGGCGGAGGGCCTGGATCAGGCCGCCGAAAGAGTGTCGAAGGCGTTGGCGGATAATCCAACGACGACGGCGGATCCGATTCAGGAACTGATTGCCGCCGGAAAGATTCAGCAGACGGATGTGGATGACCTGAAGGCTGCGGGGCTGCTGACCCAGGACGGCGAGGAGGTTATCGTTAAGCCCCCTGCCATTCCAAAGGTGCCCAAACTGCTCATGGATGGAGCGAATCCCGCAACGTTTGACGCCGACGGCAAGCTGGATCCCAATGGAACTCATTACTTGGTGATTGGCGACGACGACACCGCCGCCGCTATCGATGCAGAGGACACCATCACCAAGACCGACTATGAGAAGGCCGAGGCGGACATGAAAAAGCTGCAGTATATGATGAACGACGAGGCCACCTACGTGGACATCGGCCTGGGCATGAAGGAGAACCCCGACACCGACCAGCTGATTGCCTCCAGCGCCTATGACTCCTCCCTCCAGGGCATTACCTTCCTGGGCTACGGCGTGGATGAGGACGGCGACCCGAAGAACATCGTCTCCCTGATCAAGCGGATGGGGGAGATCTGCTCCACGTACAAGGATGAGCCGTGGGGCAAGGAAAATGCCCACTGGGAGGAGTTCAACCGTCTGGCCGGCAAGCTGGAGGACTCCATGGGCGACCTGGACTCCGCCTATACAGACCTCTCCGCCGCCACCCAGAAGCTCAAAAACAACGGCGAGCTGCTGGAGGATACCGCCTACAACCTGACGGAGCAGATCTCCGGCGTGGAGGACGTGGACATGGCGGAGGCCATTACCTCCTTTATCTGGGCGCAGTACTGCTACAACGCCGCCCTGAAGGTGGGCAACAGCATCCTGTCTCAGAGCCTGATGGACTATCTGAATTAGTCTGTTTTTGGAATTGTTTGAACTGTGTGAAACCCGGCGAAGGAGACCAGCATGGATCACCGGGAAACACCGGACTGCCGGGGACTGGAACGTCCTGCCGGGCAGAACATAGAGAGAGACCGGGCTTTTATTTGCGATGATTTTGTGCCGCGGGGCGGCGAGAGGACCCGGCAGGGCGGTGTTTTGCGGTTTTGCATGCAGGCTCCAAGTTCTGTGTTGGAAAGGAGCGCGGAATGATATTATGTATCCACTGATCGAGATCAAAACCGTGCCAATTGAGATCGAGATGAAGGTGAGCCATGCCAAGCTGGAGTATACCAGGGGCACGGCAGATCTGGAGATCTCCCGCAATGATGGCGGCCTGAGCATCAAGAGCCGCCCCATCCGCCTGAATATCGATACCTTTGAGGCACGCAACTCCATCACCCCCACAGCGGTCCGCTCTGTGGAGCAGTACGCCCAGCAGGGCCAGCAGGCCGCCTATTCGGCCACGGCCACCTTTGCCCAGCAGGGGCAGCTGCTCCTGGACGCCAAAATCGGCCAGGAGATGGTGACCCAGTTCGCCGCCGACGCCCAGAATAAGAACTACAAGCCCAATGTGGGGCTTGAGTTCCTGCCCTCCGTCCCCCCTGAGATCACCTGGGACCCGGGCGAGATGCACATCCGCTATGAGATGGATAAGCTGAATTTTGACTGGCGGGTCAACCAGCCCCACTTTGAGTTTACCCCGGGCGACATTGAGCTCTCGGTGAAGCAGCAGCCCGATGTGATCATCAAATACGTGGGCGGTCCTCTGTATGTCCCCCCCTCCGCCGATCCCAATCACCAGCCCATCGACGTGGAGGCCTGACGAGGAGGCGCTATGCGAAAGCTCCAGACCAAATATTTTGGCGAAATTGAGTACGAGGAGGCGGAGATCATCCGCTTCGCCGCCGGACTGTTCGGCTTCGAGGAGGAGCGGGAGTTTCTCCTGCTCCCCTTTGAGGGCAGCGCCGGTACCCTGCTCTGCTTCCAGAGCGTCCAGACCCCTGCCCTGGCCTTTGTGGCCATGGATCCCTTTGCCCTGCGCCCCGATTACGCCCCCTCCCTCCAGCCCCAGGAGCTCAAGGCCCTGGGCGTCAAGGAGAGCCAGGAGCTGGGCTTTTATGTGCTCTGCGTCGTGAAAAATCCGGTGTCGGACAGTACGGTCAACCTGAAATGCCCGGTGGCTATCCACCCGGAGACCCGGGAGGCCCGTCAGGTGATTCTGGAGACCGGCTGCTACGAGATGCGCCATCCTCTGGCCGAGTTCGGCCGCTGGGAGGGGGCGCCATGCTGATTCTTCAGAGGCGGGCAGGCGAGTCCGTGGTAATCGGGGAAAATATCACCGTCTCCGTGCTCTCGGTAGACGGAATGCGGGTCCGGCTGGCTATCTCCGCCCCGGAGGATGTGCCCATTCTCCGGGATGAGCTGATCACAGCCGCCACAGCCAACCGGGAGTCCGCTCAGGAGGAGGCCGCTCCCACTGCGCTGCTCAGCCTGCTGGGCGGCGTTCTGGACGGCCGGAAGGGAAAGCCCAAAGACCCAGAAGGAAAGGAGGAATGACCTGTGATGGACTCGATTGCCAGCATGGCAATGGATATGAGCGCAGCCAGCTTTGCCACCAACTACTCCATGGCAGTGACCAAAAAGATGATGGATGCCCAGGAGCTGGCCGGACAGGAGTTGCTTAACATGCTCCCCGAGCTCCCCGCCAAGGGCGATTTCATTGATACCTACGCCTGACGGCCCAATTCCCCCTGCCGCTGTGCGGCAGGGGGAATTTTTGCAGGCTAGAAGAGTAGCGCGGGCTCCTGGTTGACCACATCGAAGAAGGGGCGCTCAAACTCAATGTAAAAGGCCAGGTACAGGATCAGGTCCCGGGGCGCCTTGATGTCCTTGAGCGGCGTGCCGATATAGGCCGCCACCAGATTCCGCTCCATCAGGGTGTCCCAGCAGAGATTGGCCAGGCGTTCCACCCGGCGGGTAACTGCACCGGGGCTCCGGTTGATCTGTTCCGCCACCCAGGGGTACACGTCCTTTGTTACCCGGATATCGTCCATCGGAATATGCCGCTCAAAAAGGAGCTCCCCCGCAATATCCACCGCGTAGGCCAGGGGGCGGACGTCCGCCCGCACGGGGCCCAGGATGGACCGGAGCAGCCGTTCGGATTTTGTCATCATTGCAAGACCACCCTTTCTGATAGTTGTATCTCCATATTATGACAAACCCCTGGAAAACCGACATATTTCGATATAAGTCGATGAAAAACCCATTATTTAACTAACACCTGCGCGACCGGAGATAGATAGGAGGATACCCGATGAATATCCAACGCCTTGACCGCACGGCCATCCATCCCAGGCTCCCTGCCGGAGCCACCAGGGCTGCCCTCACCGCTTATGGCCCGGAGCGGGCGGACTGGGGGGTGGTAGTCCTGCCCGGCGGGGGCTACGGGCTCACCGCCGCCGATCGGGAGGGACACCCCGTGGCCGCCGCCTTCGCTGAGGCCGGATACGCCGCCGCCGTACTGGAGTACAGCGTGGCCCCCGACCGCTGGCCTCTCCCGCTGCTGGAGGCCGCCGCGGCTGTGGCGTTCCTCCGCAGGCGGGGGGCGGCCCGGGTGGCTGTGTGCGGCTTCTCCGCCGGCGGCCATCTGGCGGGCTGCGCCGCCAACCTGTGGGACGCCCCGGAGGTACGGGAGACCCTGGACCTGCCCGAGGGAGCCGCCCGGCCCGATGCCGCCGTGCTCTGCTACCCCGTAATTACCGCCAAGCCCCCCTTCGGCAGCGTGGTCAGCTACCAGAATTTATTGGGCGAGGGGGCTCCGGTCCCCGCCGCCCTCTGTCTGGAGAACGCCATAGGGCCTCAAACGCCGCCCACCTTCCTCTGGGCCACGGTGGCCGACGCCACCGTACCCGTGGAGCACAGCCTCCTCTGTGCCGCAGCCCTGCGGCAGGCGCACGTGCCCTTTGAGCTCCACCTCTATCCCAGCGGGCCCCACGCTATGGCGCTGGCCGATGCCCGCTCCCAGGGACGGCCCGACCAGCAGGACCCCCATGTGGCCACTTGGTTCCCCCTGTGCCTGGAATGGCTGAAGGGGCTGTGAGCGGGGCGAAAACAGTGCTGATCACCGGCGGCAGCCGGGGGATCGGCGCGGCGGCGGCCAGGCGCTTCGCGGCGGCGGGCTATCGCGTCGCCGTCAACTACTGCCGGTCGGAGGCCCAGGCCCGGGCCCTGGCGGAGGAGCTGGGGGGAATTGCCGTCCAGGCCGACGTGAGCGACCCGGAGCAGGTCCGCCGTATGGTTGACAATGTGTTGGATAAATTTTGTCAACTTGACATTTTGATATGCAATGCCGGTGTCGCCCAGCAGAAGCTGTTCACCGATCTGACCGACGGGGACTGGCGCCGGATGTTCGCCGTAAACGTGGATGGGGTGTTCTACACAGTCCGGGCCGTCCTGCCCCACATGATCCACCGGAAGGCGGGGCGGATCGTAACGGTCTCCTCCATGTGGGGGCAGGTGGGCGGCTCCTGCGAGGCGGCCTATTCGGCCTCCAAGGCGGCGGTGATCGGCCTGACCAAGGCCCTGGCCAAGGAGCTGGGGCCCTCCGGCATTGCGGTTAACTGTGTGGCCCCCGGATTCATCGACACCGGGATGAACGCCGCCCTGACGCAGGAGGACCGGGAGGCGCTGCGCCTGGAGACCCCTTTGGAGACCATCGGAACCCCGGAGGACGTGGCGGAGAGCCTGTTTTTCCTGGCCTCGGACGCCGCCCGGTTCCTCACCGGCCAGGTGATCGCCCCCAACGGGGGGCTTGTCATCTGAGATCCGGCCCGGATTTCGTCAATATCTCTCACAATGGCCGTCCGTCCCGGGCGGTCATTGTGTATTTCTTGGGTTGACAATTTTGTGGCAGGACGGTATAATTGTCAACAACATTCCGAACAAGGACTGCGGTCCCGGCTCCGCCCCGGCGGGGCGGGTTCGGTTTGGAAACACTTGGAGGTAATGAATGATGAAGAAATTCCGTTTCCTGTCTCTTGTCATGGCGGGCGCGCTCTGCCTGACCCTGGCGGCCTGCGGCGGCTCCGGCGACAGCGGCGCCGGAGGCACGGCAGCCAATCCCGACAGCGGCGCCGCCGCCCCCGACAGCTCTGCCCCCGGCAACGGCGGCTCCACCCCCTCCGGCGCGGCGTTCAAGATTGGCGGCACCGGCCCCCTGACCGGCGGCGCGGCCATTTATGGCAACAACGCCTATCACGGCGCCCAGATCGCCGTGGACGAGATCAACGCCCTGGGCGGCGACATCCAGTTCGAGCTGCGCTATGAGGACGACGTGCACGACGCCGAGAAGGCCGGCAACGCCTACAACACCCTGAAGGACTGGGGGATGCAGATCTTCCTGGGCTCCGTGACCTCCACCCCCTGCGTGGCCACCTCTGCCGAGAGCAACTCCGACCACATCTTCCTGCTGACCCCCTCCGCCTCCTCCACCGACGTGCTGGGCGGCGTGGCCAACCCCCTCACCGGCACCGTGGACGTGCCCCGCAAGGACAACGCCTTCCAGATGTGCTTCATGGACCCCAACCAGGGCGACGCCTCCGCCCAGTATATCGCCCAGAACGGCCTGGGCCAGAAGATCGCCATCATCTACAAGAATGACGACGTGTACTCCACCGGCATCTACAACAGCTTCATGGCCAAGGCGGCCGAGCTGAATCTGGAGGTCGTCTCCACCACCACCTTCACCGAGGACAGCCAGAACGACTTCTCCGTCCAGATCGGCGACGCCAAGGACAAGGGTGCCGACCTGCTGTTCCTGCCCATGTACTACACCCCCGCCTCTCTGATTCTCAGCCAGTGCAGCGCCATCGGCTACACGCCCAAGTTCTTCGGCGTGGACGGCATGGACGGCATCCTGACCCTGGAGGGCTTTGACACCACCCTGGCCGAGGGCGTCATGCTGCTGACCCCCTTCAACGCCGACGCGGAGGACGAGCGCACCGTCAACTTTGTGACCACCTATCAGGAGCGCTACGGCGAGATCCCCAACCAGTTTGCCGCCGACGCCTATGACTGCGTGTATGCCATCTATGAGGTGCTCAAGAGCGCCAACGCCACCCCCGACATGAGCGCCAGCGACCTGTGCGACCTGCTGATGAACGGCATCACCGGCATCACCTTCGACGGCCTCACCGGCGAGGGCATGACCTGGGACGCCTCCGGCGCGGTCTCCAAGAGCCCCAAGGGCATGGTCATCGAGAACGGCGGCTACGTCGGCATGGACTAGTCCTTTTCTTGAAAGATGGGAAGCCCTTCGCAAACGCGAAGCGTACGCGTTAGGGATTCCTAGCCCCTTGGGGCAAAGGACCAAAAGAACTTCCACCCCGCTTCCGGCCCTGGGACAGGACGGCAGACTGCCGCCCGGTGACGGTATGCGGATGGTATCGAGGCATTCTGAGTCTCAATCGCGATAAACACAGCAGCTCCGGGTGGATCGCCGGTTTTGGGCGATCCACCCGGCAAACTGCTTTTTCCGAAATGAAACGGGAATGGATCTCTGAGAGCGGGCGAAGGCTCTTGGCCCGTTCTCACAGGTCCATTCCATGACGAGGTGTGTGTTATGAGCTTCCTGAACCATCTGATCAACGGGATCAGTCTGGGCAGCGTCTACGCCATCATCGCCCTTGGGTACACCATGGTGTACGGCATCGCCAAGATGCTCAACTTTGCCCATGGCGACGTGATTATGGTGGGGGCGTATGTGTGCTTCTTTGCGTCCTCCAGCTTCGGCCTGCCCCCCATTTTGGGCGTGATTCTCGCCATGGTGGTCTGCACCGTCCTGGGCGTGGTCATTGAGCGTCTGGCCTACAAGCCCCTGCGGCAGGCCACCTCTCTGGCCGTGCTCATTACCGCCATCGGCATGAGCTACTTCCTGCAAAATGCCGCCCAGCTCCTCTGGACCTCCAACCCCAAGATCTTCCCCACCTTTTTCAGCTTCGGCGGCCAGACCGGCGTGAGCCTCTTTGACGGCGGGCTAAACATCTCCTATGCCGCCCTGGTGACCATCATCGTGTGCATTGTGATCATGGTGGCCCTCACCCTTTTTACCAGCAAGACCAAGATGGGCAAGGCCATGCGGGCCTGCTCGGAGGACAAGGCCGCCGCCCAGCTGATGGGCATCAATGTGAACACCACCATCTCCATGACCTTCGCCATCGGCTCCTGCCTGGCGGCGGTGGCCGGAGTGCTGCTCTGCTCGGCCTATCCCACCCTCCAGCCCACTACCGGCTCCATGCCCGGCATCAAGGCCTTCACCGCCGCCGTGTTCGGCGGCATCGGCTCCATCCCCGGGGCCCTGGTGGGCGGGCTCCTGCTGGGCATCATCGAGATTCTGGCCAAGGCGTACATCTCCACCCAGCTCTCCGACGCCATTGTGTTCGCGGTGCTTATCATCGTGCTGCTGGTCAAGCCCGCCGGGCTGCTGGGCAAGATGATCCGCGAGAAAGTGTAGGTGGTCTATGAAGCGATTGAATATCAGCCGGAACACCCGGAGCAATTTCGCCACCTACGCCATGGTGATCATCGTCTTCCTGGTGCTCCAGATCCTGGGGCAGGGCGGGATGCTGTCCTCCACCCTTAAGGGCCAGCTGGTGCCCATCTGCGCCTATGTGGTGATGGCCCTGTCCCTCAACCTGACGGTGGGCGTGCTGGGCGAGCTCTCCCTGGGCCACGCGGGCTTTATGAGCGTAGGGGCTTTCGCGGGCACCGTGGCCGCCGTCAGCCTCCAGGCGTCCATCCCCTCCGCGGGGGTGCGGCTGCTGGTGGCCCTCATCGTGGGCGCGGCCTGCGCCGCACTGGCCGGGTTCCTCATCGGCATCCCGGTGCTCCGCCTCAACGGCGACTACCTGGCCATTGTCACCCTGGCCTTCGGCGAGATCATCAAGAGCATTGTCAACAACCTGTATATCGGCATGGACGGCGGCGGCCTCCACGCCCGCTTCCTCAACAACACCATGACCCTGGGGGAGGGGGGACGGATGATCCTCAACGGCCCAATGGGCATCCCGGGCATCACCAAGATCTCCACCTTCACCGCCGGGTTCCTCCTCATTCTGGTGGCCCTGTTCATCATCTTTAACCTGGTGAACAGCCGCTCCGGCCGGGCGATTATGGCGGTGCGGGACAACCGCATCGCCGCCGAGAGCGTGGGCATCAGCATCACCAAGTACAAGATGATGGCCTTTGTGATCTCCGCGGCTCTGGCGGGGGCCGCAGGCGCCCTGTTCGCCCAGGGCCAGACCACAGTCATCGCCACTAAGTTCGACTTCAACACCTCGATCCTGATCCTGGTCTTTGTGGTGCTGGGCGGCCTGGGCCGCATGTGGGGCTCCATCATTGCCGCCGCCGCCCTGACCATCCTGCCCGAGGCGTTAAGGCAGTTCTCCGAGTACCGGATGCTGGTGTACGCCATCGTGCTGATTCTGGTCATGCTGGCCACCAACAACCCGCAGATCCGGGGCTTCTTTACCCGGCTGTCCAAGTGGATCAAGGACCTGCTTCTGCTGCGCTTCCGCGCGGCCCGGAAGCTGGCCGGTGAGACCGATCAGAAGGGAGGCGGCGAGCAATGAGCCAGACCAATCGTCCGGCCACCAAGCTGGTGCCGGTGCCCAGCAAGAACATGATCCCGGAGCGGGATGCGGACAAATCTCCCATCCTGGAGTGCCAGCACCTGGGCATCGACTTCGGCGGCCTCACCGCCGTCAACGAGTTCACCATGGCCATTGGCCGCACCGAGATTACCGGCCTCATCGGCCCCAACGGCGCGGGCAAGACCACGGTGTTCAACCTGCTGACCAAGGTCTACCAGCCCACCCGGGGCACCATCCTGCTGGACGGGGTGGACACCCACAACATGAACACCGTCCAGGTGAACAAGGCGGGCATCGCCCGGACCTTCCAGAACATCCGCCTGTTCTCCAATCTGAGCGTGGAGGACAACGTGAAGCTGGGCCTCCACAACCACATCAAGTACGGGGCCCTGTCCGGGGTGCTCCGCCTGCCGGGCTACTGGCGGGAGGAGAAGATTGCCCACAAGCGGGCCATGGAGCTCCTGTCCATCTTCCACATGGAGGATCTGGCGGGGGCCAAGGCGGGGAGCCTGCCCTACGGCGCCCAGCGCCGCCTGGAGATCGTCCGGGCCCTGGCCACCAACCCCTCCCTGCTCCTGCTGGACGAGCCGGCGGCGGGTATGAACCCCTCCGAGACCGCCGAGCTCATGGAGAACATCGTCAAGATCCGGGACACCTTCCAGATCGCCGTGCTGCTCATCGAGCACGACATGAGCCTGGTCATGGGCATCTGCGAGGGCATCTGCGTCTTGAACTTCGGGCAGATCATCGCCAAGGGCACCCCGGAGGAGATCCAGAACAACCCGGAAGTGATCAAGGCCTATCTGGGCAGCGGGAAGGAGGAGTGACGCCGTGTCCATGCTGAATGTCGAGGGGATCAATGTGTACTATGGCGCGATTCACGCCGTAAAGGACATCTCCTTCCACGTGGACGAGGGGGAGATCGTCACCCTCATCGGCGCCAACGGCGCGGGCAAGTCCACCATCCTGAAGACGGTCTCCGGCCTCCTCCACAGCCGCACCGGGTCCATCACTTTCCTGGACCACGGCATTGCGGGGGTCCCCGCCCACAAGATCGTGTACCAGGGCCTGGCCCAGGTGCCCGAGGGGCGGCAGGTGTTCCTCCAGATGACGGTGGAGGAGAACCTGGAGATGGGGGCCTTCACCCGCCCCAACAGCGAGGTGAGCGGCGGTATCGCCCGGGTGTACGAGCAGTTCCCCCGGCTCAAGGAGCGGCGGCGGCAGGTGGCGGGCACCCTGTCCGGCGGCGAGCAGCAGATGCTGGCCATGGGCCGGGCCCTCATGTCCAAGCCCAGGCTGATGATGCTGGATGAGCCCTCCATGGGGCTGGCCCCCATCCTGGTGGAGCAGATCTTTGATATCATCAAGGCCCTGAATCAGGACGGCACCACCATCCTGCTGGTGGAGCAGAACGCCCGGATGGCCCTGTCCATCGCCCACCGGGGCTATGTGCTGGAGACCGGCCATATCGTTACCACCGGTACCGGCGCGGAGCTCCTGGCCGACGAGAGCGTCAAGCGGGCCTATTTGGGCGGCTGACGCACCCGGAAGAGCAAAACTGCCCGGCGGCATCAGCCGCCGGGCAGTTTGATACGCACGCTGTTTGGACCTGTGGAGCAGACCCTACGGCAGCGCCCTGGGGGGCTCCCCTGGATCGGTCTGAAACTCGGTCATCAGGCGCCAGTACCGCTTGGGCATATTATTCATGCGCAGCTTGGGGTTGACCCGGTCCTGGATGGCGATGGCGTCGTAGAACCGCCGCCAGAGCCGGCGGAAGTCCAGCTCGGTCTCGCCGGGGGCGGCCGCCCGGAACTCGGCCAGAGGCACGATGGCCCACCGGCCCGGCTGGTAGAACAGGGCCTCCCGATAGGTGCGGTCGTAGATGACAAAGGTCTCCCGGGAGAACCGGGTGCAGAAGTGGGGCCGCAGCACGGGCAGCACCCGGTTTTTGGGCGCGATCTCGGCCACCAGCACCCCGGACTGCTCAGAAAAGCGCACGAAGCCGGTGTACATGTGGGCCTCGTGGTTGAGCTGATAGACCGCCTTGTTCAGGGTGGACACCAGGGGATCGGCCAGGTCCTGAAGCATGGCCCCGCCCCGCCGGTAGCCCGCCTGGATGAACCGCCACAGCCAGAGCTCCCGCTCCGGCAGGCAGGTGAGAAAGCCCCGTGCCACCAGCGCCCGGGCCCCCGGTGCGATCTTCTCTCCCAGGGAGCGGTAGACCCGCCGGGCATGGGCCTCGTGGGCCTCTACCCGCCGCTCGGGCCACAGGGTGACCCGGGGGTCCTCCGGCGCGGCGAAGCAGGCGGGGGCCTCCCGATGGACGTAGCTCTCATAGACGCAGGTTAAAAAACCGGAAAAGCCCCCGTCGTAAACGTAGGCCACGGTGGTCCAATCCGCCATCTTGTCCCCCTCCTCAGCCGGTGTTGTCGAACAGAGTGAGCTGCTCCGGGGCCTCCTGAGCCAGCATGGGGCGCTCCAGGGCCACCAGATGCCGGAGGACCCCGTCCTCCCTCACCCGCAGGCCCTCCATCCGGCGGCCCGAGCAGGTGAGAAAGTACTGGGCCCGCTTGAGCACCACTCCCAGCCGCTTGAGTCCCTCGAAGGTCAGGGATCCGCACCGCCGGGCGGTGAGGATCCGCCGGGCGCTGGTCACCCCTACCCCGGGGACCCGGAGCAGCGCCTCGTACTCGGCGGTGTTGACCTCCACCGGGAAAAATTCCATGTGGTTCAGGGCCCAGCTGCACTTGGGGTCCACCAGGGGGCTCAGGTCGGGATGGGCCTCATCCAGCAGCTCCTCGGCCCGGTAGTGGTAGAACCGCAGCAGCCAGTCGGCCTGGTAGAGCCGGTGCTCCCGCAGCAGCGGGGGCTGGAAGCCCTGCCGCGCCGGCAGCAGCCCGCTGTCCGATACCGGCAGGTAGGCCGAGTAAAACACCCGCTTGAGCCGGTACTTGTCATAGAGCCCCTGAGTCAGGGTTAAAATATGCCGGTCGCTCTCCGGGGTGGCCCCGATGATCATCTGGGTGGACTGCCCCGCCGGGGCGAACCGGGGGGCGTGGCGGTATCGGGCCACCTCCTGCCGGGAGACCTGGATGCCGTCCCGGATCTGGGCCATGGGCCGCAGGATGGCGCACTTCTCCTTGTCCGGGGCCAGCAGGCGGAGGGACGCTTCACTGGGCAGCTCGATGTTGACGCTCAGCCGGTCAGCCAGCAGGCCCAGCCGCCGGGTGAGCAGGGGGTCGGCCCCCGGGATGGCCTTGGCGTGGATATAGCCCCAGAAATTGTATTCCTCCCGCAGCAGCCGCAGGGTCTCGATCATCCGCTCGGTGGTATCGTCGGGGCTGCCCCAGACCGCCGAGGAGAGGAACAGCCCCTCGATATAGTTCCGCCGGTAGAACCCCATGGTCAGCTCGCACAGCTCCCGGGGGGTGAACGCGGCCCGGCGCACGTCGTTGGAGCGGCGGTTCACGCAGTACTGGCAGTCATAGACACAGCGGTTGGTGAGCAGGACCTTTAACAGGGTGACGCACCGGCCGTCGGCCGAAAAGCTGTGGCAGCAGCCCGCCATGGTGGTGGTGCCGATCCCACCCCGATTCCCCCGGTGCAGTCCGCTGGAGGTACAGGCAGCGTCATATTTGGCGGCGTCCGCCAGCACCTCCAGCTTTTCCATCAGCTCCATCGTCTGCACCTCCAAAAATAGAACGTCTGTACCTGCTTATTATGCCATCGAACGCCTGTTTTGTCAACCTTCTTTTTCTGGAGAGAGCAGAGGTTTTTCGCGGATGCGGGTAAGGATGCCCAAGCCCCTTGGGGCAAATGCGGGCAAAAAGAAGATTCGTTCGCCGCCGGCCATGTGCGTGGCGGCGGGGAACACGGATGGAGTCCCTGGGCACAGGGAGCCGGAAGGGAGGAGCAGCGATGCCGGACAGCTATCAAGAGCCCGAGGATTATCAGGCGGAGTGGACGGGAAACAGCGCCGGAGCACAGCCGCCGGAGGCCATTGCCGCACAGGCGCTGGACGCCATTTCAGAGCGCCTGCACCGCATGCTGAATCTGGCCATGCTGGCCGCCGCCGAGGGCTTGACGGTGGACCGGGACGCACTGCAAAAGCGTCTGGAGGTTCTGCGGGGCGAGATCGACCGCATTGCAGATTCCGTCCCCACGGAAGGGGAGGACAGCGGGGCGCCGCCGCCCGACAGCGGCACCTCCGGCCACATATAGCAGACGCCCCGGTACGCCGCGTAAGCGGTGTACCGGGGCGTCTGGTTTACTGTCAGTCCGAGGCGGGGAGCGTCTGTGCCTCTTACAGGTTTTTCAGGTTGAAGAACGCGTCCTTGCCCAAATAGGTAGCCACCTCGCCCAGCTCTTCCTCGATGCGCAGGAGCTGGTTGTATTTGGCCACGCGGTCGGTACGGCTGGGCGCGCCCGTCTTGATCTGGCCCGCATTGGTGGCGACCACGATGTCGGCGATGGTGGTGTCCTCGGTCTCGCCGGAGCGGTGGGAGACCACGGCGGTGTAGCCCGCCCGGTTGGCCATCTGGATGGCGTCCAGGGTCTCGGTGAGGGTGCCGATCTGGT
>CANSQX010000004.1 GCA_947649225.1 uncultured Flavonifractor sp. | reverse complement strand
CGGCACAGACGATGACAAGCTACGACGCAGGGACTTTCGACATTGCAGTGATTGGCGCGGGCCACATGGGACCCCGCGCAGCGGGGCGCGCGTAAGCGCGTACAAGGGTTTTTCCGCAGGAAAAACCTTGCGTTTGGGCGGAATTCATTTCCGCCCAAAGGATTCAATCAGCCGACGGGACCCCGCGCGGCCCGCGGAGACAGGGAGCGGCACAGACGATGACAAGCTACGACGCAGGGACTTTCGACATTGCAGTGATTGGTGCGGGCCACGCGGGCATTGAGGCGGCGCTGGCCGCCGCCCGGCTGGGCCTGAAAACCCTCTGTTTCACCGTCAACCTGGACGCGGTGGGCAACATGCCCTGCAACCCGGCTATCGGCGGCACCGGAAAGGGCCACCTGGTCCGGGAGCTGGACGCCCTGGGGGGTGAGATGGCCCGGGCCGCCGACGCGGCCTGCATCCAGTACCGGATGCTCAACCGGGGCAAGGGTCCCGCCGTGTGGTCCCTCCGGGCCCAGGCCGACCGCCGGCGCTACCAGGCGGTGATGAAGCACACTCTGGAGCGGCAGGAAAACCTGTGGGTCAAGCAGGCCGAGATCGTGGAGATCCGCACAACAGGCGGGGCGGTCTCGGCGGTCAGAACCGCCGCCGGGGCGGTATACGCCGTCCGGGCCGTGATCGTGGCCACCGGCACCTATCTGGGCGGGCGGACCATCGTGGGGGAGGTCACCCGGCAGAGCGGGCCCGACGGCCTGGCCGCCGCTCTGCCCCTCACCGGGAGCCTCCGGGCCCTGGGGCTGCGTCTGCGCCGGTTCAAGACGGGCACGCCCCCCCGTATCCACGCCCGGAGCGTGGATTTCTCCTGCATGGAGATCCAGCGGGGGGATCCGGACGCCCTACCCTTCTCCTTTGAGACCAAACAGGCCCCGGAAAACCGGGCGGTCTGCTGGCTCACCTACACCAACGCCGCCACCCACGCCGTGATTCGGGCCAATCTCCACCGCTCTCCCCTGTTCTCGGGAGTCATCAAGGGGGTGGGACCCCGGTACTGCCCCTCCATTGAGGACAAGGTGGTCCGCTTCGCGGACAAGGAGCGCCACCAGCTCTTCCTGGAGCCCATGGGGCTGGACACCGAGGAGCTCTATCTTCAGGGCTTCTCCTCCTCCCTGCCCGAGGAGGTGCAGGTGGAGATGCTCCACACCATCCCCGGCCTGGAGCGGGCCGAGATGACCCGGGCGGCCTATGCCATCGAGTATGACTGCGCCGACCCCACCCAGCTGCTCCCCACCCTGGAGTGCAAGGCCGTCCCCGGTCTGTACGGGGCGGGGCAGTTCAACGGCTCCTCCGGCTATGAGGAGGCGGCGGTCCAGGGCTATGTGGCCGGGGTCAACGCCGCCCTGAAGCTGCTGGGCCGGGCGCCCCTGATCCTCCGCCGGGACCAGGGCTATGCCGGGGTGCTGATCGACGATCTGGTGACCAAGGGCGCCAACGAGCCCTACCGGATGATGACCTCCCGCACCGAGTACCGCCTGCTGTGCCGCCAGGACAACGCCGACCGGCGGCTGTGCCCCGTGGGCCATCAGGTCGGCCTGGTGGACGGGGCCCGCTGCGCCCGGGTGCAGGAGAAATACGGCGCGGTGGATAAGGAGATCAAGCGCCTGGAGCACACCGGCACGCCGGACGGACGGCTGTGCGACCTGCTGCGCCGGCCGGAGCACACCTACGCGGGCCTGGCCGCCCTGGACCCGAACAGGCCGGCGCTCCCCCGGGCGGTGGCGGAGGCGGTGGAGATCGCGGTCAAGTACCAGGGGTACATCGACCGGCAGCTGCGCCAGGTGGAGGAGCTGCGCCGCCTGGAGAGCCGCCCCCTCCCGCCGGACCTGGATTACAGCGCCATGCAGGGGCTCCGGCTGGAGGCCCGGCAGAAGCTGGAGCAGATCCGCCCCCTCAGCCTGGGGCAGGCCGGCCGGATCTCCGGGGTCAGCCCCGCCGACGTGGCCGCCCTCATGATCTACCTGGAGCGCCGGTGAGCTTTAGGGATTCTTCACCTCTTCTTTATTGGGGATTATTGACTGTCCGTTAGAATAGGGTCACAATCCGAAAGAGAGGTTGATGCCAAATGGCAGAATGTATTCTGGCCACCCGCGGGCTGACCAAGCGCTACGGTCCCCGGGCGGCGGTGGACCATGTGAGTCTGACCCTGGAGAAGGGGCAGATCTACGGCCTGGTGGGCCGGAACGGGGCGGGCAAGACCACCATCATCCGCATGGTGACCGCCCAGACCAATCCTACCTCGGGGGAGATCGCCCTGTTCGGGGCCTCCACCCCCGCCGGGCTGAATAAGATGCGGGCCCGGGTGGGGGCCATGGTGGAGATCCCCAGCTTCTACCCCTACCTCACCGCCCGGGAGAACCTGGAGTACTACCGGCTCCAGCGGGGGATCCCCGGCGCCCGGGTGGTGGGCGAGGCTCTGGAGGCCGTCCGGCTGGCCGGTACGGGCAAGAAGAAGTTCAAGCAGTTCTCCCTGGGCATGAAGCAGCGGCTGGGGCTGGCCCTGGCCCTGATGAACCAGCCGGAGCTCCTGCTCCTGGACGAGCCCATCAACGGCCTGGACCCGGAGGGCATTGTGGAGTTCCGGAACCTGCTGCTGGACCTGTGCAGCCGGCGGCAGACCACCATCCTCATCTCCAGCCACATTCTCAGCGAGCTGTCCGCCCTGGCCACCTGCTACGGCTTTCTGGACGGCGGCCGCCTGCTGGAGCAGATCTCGGCGGAGGCGCTCCATGAGAAGTGCCGGGCCTGCCTGGAGCTCCAGGTGGGCGATCCGGCCTCCGCCGCCCGGGTGCTGGAGAATACCCTGGGCCTGCGAGACTACGAGGTCCTGCCCGGCGGCGTGCTGCGGCTGTACGGCAGCGAGGAGCCCGACCGGGTGGCGAAGGCTCTGGTGGAGGGGGGCGTGTCCCTCCGGGGCGTGGAGAGCCGGGGGGCCAATCTGGAGGACTACTTCCTGAACCTGATTGGAGGTGTCCGCCATGCTTGACTATATCCGGGCCGAGCTCTACAAGGTGACCCACCGGGCCTACCCGTATGTGTTTCTGCTTCTCATGCTGGCGGGGGAGACTCTGCTGGCCGGGGGCTGGGTGTTCACCAACGCCCACGGCAACCGTATCACCTTTGCAAGCGGCGCGGGCATGGTGGTCATGATCTTGTCCATGGGACTCTACTGTACCATTCTGGTGGGGGACATGGTCTTCTCCGACCAGTTTCGCCACAATACCCTGAAAAACGAGGTCTCCTTCGGCCTGCCCCGGGGCCGGATCTACCTGGGCAAGCTCATCGTCGCCTGTGTCACGGCGATCTGCCTGTGCGCGGTGGTGCTGATCTACTACCTGGGCCTGTGCCGCCTGGTGCTGCCCGGCGAGGCGGGGGACCTGGAGACCCTGAAGGCGGTGGCACTGGCGGTGCTGGCTGCACTGCCCCTCTGGCTGGGGGGCCAGGCCCTGATGATCGCCCTCTACTTCCTCCTGCGCAGCGGCACGGCGGCCGCCATCGTGGGGGTGGTGATCTTCCTGGCCGTGCCCCAGGTGTGGTATGTGCTGGCCTGCACGGTCTCGGATGTGTTCTGGGTGCTCCACGGCGTGATGCTCTCCACCCCGCTGGACGAGATCAACACGGTGACCGCGTTCGGGCCCTTCCTCGCCAAAACGGCGGCCACCGGCGCGGGCTGGTTCCTGGCCGCCACGGCGGCGGGTCTGATCGGCTTCCGCAGGCGGGAGATTTCCTGAGCGGCCGGAGAGGAGGGAACGCCTGTGCTGAACTACATGCGGGCCGAGCTGTGGAAGGCCCTCCGGCGGCGCGGGTTCTATCTGATGCTGGGCGTGCTGGTGCTGGGGGAGTGGCTGCTGGCCCTGACGGCCTGGGTGCCCGCCGGGCGGAGCATCGCGCTCCACCAGGCGGATCTGCTGGTGGATCTCCTGCCGGTGGGGCTCTTCTGCGCCCTGCTGATGGCCGACCTGGTCTTTCAGGACCAGTACCGCCACGGCACACTGAAAAATGAGCTCAGCTTTGGGATGTCCCGGGGGCGGATCTATCTGGGCAAGACCCTCTCCGCCCTGCTGATGGGGCTGCTGGCCGCCGGGATCGTGCTGGGGTGCTTCTGCGGGCTGTTCCTCGCCCGGTCCGGGGCGGAGTGGACCGCCGCCCTGGTGCGGATCGCGGGCTATCTGTCCTGCGCCCTGCCGCTGTGGACCGGAGGGCTGGGGCTGGCCGTCGCCCTCAACTTTATCTGCCGGCGGGGTACCACGGCGGCCAGCGTCTATCTGCTGCTCCTGGTCCTCCTGCCCCCCCTCTTCGGGATTGGGGCGGACAATATGCTGGCGGGCAGCGTGGGCTTCCGGATTCTGAACGGGCTCCGGCAGGTCATGCTGGCGGAGGCCTCCGGCCTGCCGGAGGCGCTGGCCTGGCCGGCGCTGATCCCGTATATGCTGCGCAACTGGCTGATCGGCATGGGCTGGTTCTGGGGCAGCGCTGCCGTGGGCCTGGCCCTGTTCCAGCGGCAGGACATCGCTTGACCCATCCACGTTGACACAGAGGAGGCGAAGACGGTGGGCTACTGGATCGCGGCAATCCTGGCGGCGGCCGGTTTCTTCCTGCTGCTGCGGGCCTATGGGGCGGAGCGCAATCTGCGCTCCGCCGCACGGCAGCTGCGGGAGGTCATGGGCGGCAGCGGCGGAAGCCGCCTGCGGCTGGAGGCGCCCAACCCGGCGGCCGAGGCCCTGATGGATCAGATCAACATCCTGCTGGAGCTCCGCGCCGCCGACGAGGCCGCCTACCGGGCCCGGGAGCAGGCCCTCCGCCGCCAGATCGCCAACGTCTCACACGATCTGCGCACTCCGCTGACCTCCATCCTGGGCTACCTCCAGCTGCTGGAGGGGGACAATCTGTCCGAGGCAGACCGGCGGGAGTACCTGGCGGTGGTGGCCGGGCGGGCCAAGGCCCTCCAGAGCCTCATCACCAGCTTTTACGACCTGTCCCGGCTGGAGGGGGGAGAATATCCCCTCAGCCTGGAGCGGGTGGAGCCGGGCAAGCTGCTCTCCGGCCTGCTGGCCTCCTTCTATGGGGACTTTGAGGGGGCGGGCTTTCAGGTGGAGGTCTCCCTGGAGGACGGGGCCGCCATTCTGGCCGACCCAGGCGGGGTCACCCGGGTCTACACCAACCTGATCCGCAACGCCCTGGACCACGGGCGGAGCACCCTCTCGGTCCGGCTGTACCAGGAGGGGGACAGGGTGGTCACGGCCTTTTCCAACGGCTGTACCGGCCTGACGGAGGAGGATATCCCCCACGTCTTCGACCGCTTCTATACCGCCGACCAGACCCGGACCGGCCATAACACCGGTCTGGGCCTGGCCATTGTGCGGGCCCTGGCCGGTCAGATGGGGGGCGAGGCCTCCGCCGCGCTGGAGGGGGACCGCTTCACCATCCGGGTGTCCTGGAAGCGGGCGCTGTGAATGGGAAAGATGAAAAAAGGGCCGGATGCACTGCATCCGGCCCAGGCTGTCGATAAAAACGCCGGCCCCCTGCGGGCGGGCTCTTGAACGGCGAAAGCGGGGCTTCGCCCCCCTTTCACACGATCCCCCCGCTCAAAACCTCACGTCTTTTGCCATTTCTTTATGGTGAGCCAAAAGAGGCCCGTCGCAATCTTCGAAAATTACCGGCATGACGCCGGTAGGGGCGGGGAGGACCCGCCCCTTCGAACGAAATGCGCCTTGCAGGGGCGGATACGATCCACCCCTGCAAGGCGTCTCAAGCTTCGGAGGATTGTGCTCATTTCAGGGGAGGAGGGACAGGACGAAACGGGGACAAAGAATTCCTCTTCCCGTCCAGGCGCCCGCGGATTATTTTGTGCCGAAAATCCGGTCTCCCGCATCCCCCAGACCGGGGACGATGTAGCCGTGCTCGTTGAGCTTTTCGTCCACGGCGGCCACATAGATGTCCACGTCGGGGTGATCCCGGTGGACCCGCTCGATGCCCTCAGGGGCGGCGATGATGTTCATCAGCTTGACGTGCTTGACCTCGTAATTTTTGATGAGCTGGATGGCGGCCGAGGCGGAGCCGCCGGTAGCCAGCATGGGGTCCAGGATGATGACCTCCCGCTCGGCGATATCGGTGGGCATCTTGCAGTAGTACTCCACCGGCTCCAGGGTATCCGGGTCCCGGTAGAGGCCGATATGGCCCACCTTCACAGAGGGGATCAGGGTGAGAATGCCGTCCACCATACCCAGGCCCGCCCGGAGGACGGGGACAATGGCCAGCTTTTTGCCAGCAATGGACTTGAATCGGCCGGTGGCCACAGGGGTCTTGATCTCCACCTCCTCCAGGGGCAGATCCCGGGTGGCCTCGTAGCACATGAGGGAGGCGATCTCGGAGACGACCTGGCGGAAGTCCTTGACGCCGGTGCTTTCGTCCCGGAGGATGGCGAGCTTATGCTGGAGCAGCGGATGGTCCAGAACATGTACATGTTCCATATTCATGTGTGATCCCCTCTTTCTAAGCGTTCGTTTCGTTCCCGCTCCGCCTGGGAGAGGCGGTGGTAGACGGGCGCAAGCCCGGCGGCCGTGGTGAGTCCGCCCGTCCGGGCCAGGTCCAGCGCACAGCGCGCCACCCCCCACGCGGATTGCAGCCGCAGGTGCGGCGGGGCAAGGCGGACCGCCAGTCCCAGCTTGCTAAGGGTAGTATAGCACAAAACCGCGCCGTCTCCAACCAGTATTTGCGGTTTTCCGCTGATTTTCAGCTCGGCGGCCAGCTCGTCCAGCCCGATGGCCCGGTCGGGGGTGAGGCGCTCCAGGCCGTCCCCCGCAGCGCGGAAGCGGGCGTTGTACACCTGGCTGCGCCGGGCGTCCATGGCGGCGCAGATCTCGGCCCCCGCCAGGTGGGCCAGCGGCCAGGCCATGGAGGCCAGGGTGGAGCAGGCGGCGCAGGGCTTGTCCGCCGCCCAGGCCAGCCCCTTGGCGGCCGCCACCCCGATGCGCAGCCCGGTAAAGGACCCCGGCCCCGCCGCCACCGCGATGACGTCGGCCGTCTGGAGGGTATGGCCGCAGTTTTTCAGCATATCCTCCACCATGGGCATCAGGGTGACGCTGTGGGTGAGGCCGCAGTGCTGAAAGGACTGGGCCAGCAGGGTCTCGTCCTCACACAGGGCCGCAGAGCAGGCCGTTGCCGAGGACTCCAGCGCCAGAATGTTCACAGCTCCACCCCCAAAATCGCAATGCTCCGGCCGCAGTCCCCGCCGGTCCGCCGGAGCTCCACCCGGATGGTCTCAGGCTCCAGGGCCCCGGCGATGTGCTCGCTCCACTCCACGGCGCAGATCCCGCCCCGGCGCAGATAGTCCTCCCAGCCGATGTCGAAGAGCTCCTCCTCCGAGCCCAGCCGGTACATGTCAAAGTGAAACAGGGGCAGCCGCCCCCCCTCGTACTCGTTGACGATGGTGAAGGTGGGGCTGGTCACCCGGCCCGGGATCCCCAGGCCCCGGGCCATCCCCCGGACAAAGGCGGTCTTTCCCGCCCCCAGGTCCCCGGTAAAGGCCACCACCGCCCCGGCCTCCAGCCGTTCCACCAGGGCCGCGCCCAGGGCCTCGGTCTCCTCCGGGCTGTTTGTGATCACTTCCATGGCGCACCTCACAGTTAAATGTGAAAAAGATTATACCACAACTGTTTACCAAACGCAAAAAAGATGATAAACTAAATGGAACTTTTCTCTGCAAGGAAGGGGGTGGGCCGTCTGTCCTGGCTCTCCGACTCCATCCGCGCCTTTTTCCGCAAGGGCGACTTGCTGCTGCTGGCCCTGTGTCTGGCCGCCGGCGGCTATGGGCTCGTGCTGATCTACAGCGCCACCCGCTACCTGGAGCGCTCCCAGGGGATGCGGTGTATGCTGGTGCAGGCGGCGGCCATCCTGATGGGGGTCGTGGTCTATATTCTCCTCTCGTCGGTGGATATCGAGCTCTTTACCGAAAAGTCCTGGAAGCTCCTGCTGGGCTTTGATATTCTCATCCTGTGCTCCCTGCTGACCCCCTGGGGCACCGGGGCCGAGACCACCGGCAACAAGAGCTGGCTGGCCCTGCCCTTTCTGCCCGTCAACATTCAGCCCGCTGAGGTGGCGAAGCTGTCCTTCATCCTCCTGATGGCCTGGCAGTGCGTCAGGCTCCAGGAGCGGGGGCAGATCCGCAGGTTCTCCGGCCTGGTGCAGCTGGTGGTCCACACCGGCCTCATGTGCGGTTTGATTGCCGTGATCTCCCACGACTTCGGCATGGTGCTCACCTACCTGTTCCTGTTTGTGGTTATGGCCTGGATGGCCGGGGTGCGCAAGCGCTGGTTCCTGCTGGGCATCGGCGGGGGCCTGGGGGGCCTGTTCCTCATCTGGGACAAGATCCCCAGCTATCTGACCGCCCGTTTCACCGTGGTCTTCGACCACATTCTGGGCAACACCAGCGCCGAGAGCGTCTATGAACAGACCCTGGGCAAGGGCTGGCAGCAGACCCGCAGCATTCTGGCCATCGGCAGCGGGGGACTTACCGGGCAGGGCTATCTCCAGGGCATTCAGACCCAGAGCCCTTATTCCACCACCCTCCCCGCCCGGTACACCGACGAGATCTTCGCTGTCTGCGGCGAGGAGCTGGGGCTGGCGGGGTGCGTGGCGTTGCTGCTGCTGCTGGGGGCCATCATTGCCCGGTGCATCTGGGTGGCCCGCCGGGCCAGCTCTCCCCAGTCCGCCCTGATCGCCATGGGCTACGCCGGGATGCTGCTCATTCAGGTGGGGGTCAACGTGGGGATGTGCCTCTATGTGTTTCCGGTGGTGGGACTCACCCTGCCCTTTATCAGCTACGGCGGTACCTCCATTCTTACGATGTTCGCAGCCATGGGGGTGGTGTCCGGCATCAAGATGCGCTCCCTCCCCAGCTGGCTGAGGGACAGAAACGAGCGGTAGAGGGCGCCGTCAAGCGGCCGGAATGCGGTCCGGCGGCGGTATAATTTGGCCTCCTGCGGCAAAGGCTAGGGACAGAACCCCATTTTGTGCCTGTTAAGGAGGTCATTGCCTTGAAGCATCTGTCCTGTCTGCACCGCACCCTGTCCCTGGCGGTCCTGACCGCCCTGCTCCTCTCGGCCGCCCTGCCCGCCTCTGCGCGTTTTATCCTGGGGGGCGGCGATGAGATCGCCGCCGTGACGGCCTTTTCCAAGAGTAGCCTCAGCGGCCAGGCCATCTCCTTCTCCGCCGGAGATTTCCAGGTGGAGGGGCGGGAGACCCTGGACGCCATTGTGGTGGAGTCCCTCCCCGATCCCGGCGCCGGGATCCTGACCCTGGGAGACACCCCGCTGGCCGTGGGCGATATTGTGTCCATGCACGCCGTGGACGGCCTGTGCTTCCGCTTCCTGGAGGAGGGAGCCGCGCAGTCCGCCAGCTTTACCTTTGTGCCGCAGTTCCGCAGCGGCGTGTCCGGCGGGGCGGTGACGGTGGGCCTCCACCTTCTGACCGCCCAGAACACCGCCCCCACGGCGGAGGATCTGTCTCTCTCCACCTATAAAAACGTGGCGATCACAGAGCGTTTTGCCGCCGCCGACCCGGAGGGCGACCTGCTGACCTTCCGTCTGGTGGACAAGCCCGCCCGGGGTGCAGTCACGTTGCCCGAGGACGGCTCCAACACCTTTGTGTACACGCCCTATGAGAACAAGACCGGCAAGGACTCCTTCACCTATGTGGCGGTGGATGCGGTGGGCAACACCTCCGAGCCGGCCACCGTGAAGATCAAGATTGAGAAGACGGCCGGCAAAGTGACCTACGCCGATATGGACGGCAACCCGGCCCACAAGGCCGCCGTCCGCCTGGCGGAGGAGGGGGTCTTCGTCGGAGCGCGCGTGGGCGGCCGGTACTTTTTCCAGCCGGAGGCGGCGGTGACCCGCAGCCAGTTTGTGGCCATGGCCATGGATATGGCGCAGGTGGAGCTGCTGGAGGATGTGACCCGCACCGGCTTTGCCGACGACGGGGCCATTGCGGCCTGGGCCAAGCCCTATGTGTCCTCCGCCCTGCGGGCCGGACTGGTCCAGGGCAGCCTGGGGGAGGACGGACAGGTGGTGTTTGCCCCCGACGCCCCGATTACCCGGGCGGAGGCCGCCGTCCTGCTGGACCGGACCCTCCAGGTGGCCGATGTGTCCGAGCCCACGCTCTATGCGCTCGGGGCCGCCGCGCCGGTGTGGGCGGTGCAGTCGGCGGCCAACCTGGAGAGCTGCGGGCTTCTGGACGGCGGGGACGGCCTGGCGGACGCCCTGACCCGGGCGGAGGCCGCCCAGCTGCTCTGCGGCGCCCTGGAGGTTCTGGACAGCCGGGACACCGGCGGCCTGTTCTCCTGGTGACATGAACGGATAAAAGTGACCGCGCCTCTTTGGAGAGAGGCGCGGTCACTTTTATTCTGCCGGCAGATGGAACGAACCGGCAGGGCGTGTGGTTCAGGGGCCCGCCCTCATTTTTTCCCGGCTGCCCGGTCAGGACTGCTCCGCCCAGTTGGCCGGATACACAAAATAGGCGTACCGGGCTGTGGTCGGAGTTTGATAGTGGACGTGGCTGCCCTTGGGGATGTGGAGGATATCCCCCCGGTTCCCCGTGATGACAGTGCCGTCCGTCTCAATCTCCAGGGTGCCGTCCAGCACCGAGATAAACTCATCGTAGGTCAGCGTCCACTCAAAGCTGGTGTGGTCCAGCTCCATGAGGCCGCAGCCCATACGGGGGGACTCCTCCAGTGTGACCACGTCCTTGAGGGTGACGCCCGGCTGGCCGAAGGGCTCGCACTGGACGGTGGAGGTCTTAATCCCGATGACGCCGCTGGGCGCAATTTGCTTTTCAAACCCGGGACTGGAGGCCTTTGCGGCCTCCTGCACGACCCGATGCACAATTTCCTGAATGAGCTTGTCGCTGATTTCCATGTGGCATCCTGCTCCTTGCAAAAAGTGTCCGCCCTAGAGGCGTGGGGGGTCAAATTGTCTGTGGAAGGGTTAGAATTCCATCTCGCCGTCCGGCGTGATCCACTTTACCTTCTGGGTCCGCCACTTGACCAGCATGGTGATCCAGAGGATCACACCGATGCCCATGTAGACGCCGAAGGAGATCCAGCTGCCCACACCCTGACCGATACAGGTGCCGACGGCGATCACGCAGGCAATGATGAGAGCCAGAACCCGGGTGGCCTGGCCGCCGGGGAGCTTGTAGCTGCTGACCCAGTGGGGATATTTTTTGCGGATCCGCATGGCGCCGATGGTGGTGATGGCGTAGGTCACGGCGCAGCCAAAGGCCATCAGGTTGAAGAAGTCCTTCATGAAGGTGGAGGCATTCTGCATCACCAGGAACACGATGGAGATAATCAGCAGGAACAGGTTGGGCAGAATGGGCTGCTGATGCTTGTTAACCTTCGCAAAGGCCTTGGGCAGATAGTTGGCGTTGCCCATGGCGTAGATCAGGCGCACGGTGGAGAGCCAGAAGCCCAGCAGGCAGGTGCCGATGGCGCAGAGAATGCCGAACACACCGTAGATCAGGGGCCACACGGACCAGCCTAGGATATTCTCCATGGCGGTGATGGTCAGGAAGGAGACCTCGCCGTTAGCCGGGTCGCCGCCGACGTAAATCAGGTTCTGGAAGGTGTCCAGGCCGCCCACGGAGAAGAACAAAATGGAGTAGATGATGCCGCAGGTGACCACGGAGCCCCAAATGGCCTTGGTGGAGTCCTTGATGGGGAAGTCGCCCTCCTCCACCATCTGCGGCACGGTCTCAAAGCCGAAGAAGGGGGTGATGATCAGCGCCAGGCCGATGCACCAGCCGCCGAATTGGCCGTCGCCCAGGGTGGACTGGAAGAAGGGCGAGAAGTTGGAGAAGCTCCAGTGGCCGGAGAAGAAGATCAGGGCAATGGCGGTGCCGAGGCAGCCGATGATGGCGCCAATCAGCATGATGGTCTGCACCTTGCCGGCGATCTGGATGTCGTTCAGGCTGATGAAGCAGTAGACGCACAGCAGAACGATGCCGATGATGGTAATGGCCGTGATGTCCAGGTTGACGCGGAAGACCTTGTCGCTGAACCACTGCACGATGGCCATAATAGCGGCGGGCGGCACGGCGATCCAAGCCATCATGATGGACCAGGCCGAGAAGAAGCCCACATGCTTGTTAAATCCGACCGTATTGTAAATCAATTCCGCGCCCGCCTGTGGGAAGAAGGGCGCCAGCTCGCAGTAGACAAACGCGATGGGCAGGATCGCCACGGTCATCAGCGCGAAGGCGAGGAAGGTGGCCGGGCCGCAGTAGGACACGAACACCGTGTCCCAATAGGCTACGAAGGTAAAGATAGCGCCGGTGGCAATCGCGTACACATAGATAAATTTCAGGCCCTTTTTTAATCCGGTTTCTTGCTGCTGCTGCATAAATCATTCCTCCTCAACTCTCTGTTTCTTGAACCGATGCGGGGAATGCCGCCCGCCCCCATGGGAGGATGCCTGGGACGCAGCGGCCCGGGAACGGAGCCGGGATGGGGCTCAGACGCCCATGTTGCTCTCGGGCAGGGTGCTGCCGCCGTCAATGACCACCTGAGCGCCGGTGATGTAGCTGGCCTCGTCGCTGGCCAGGAAAGCGGTGAGCTCGCCCACCTCGGTGGGATTGGCCAGACGGCCCATGGGGATGCCCTTGGCCATGTCCACAAAGCTGCTGTCCAGGTTGGTGCTGTTGGAGTCCTTAGCGATGCTCTCGGACATGGGGGTGCGGGCATAGCCCAGCTGGGTGCAGTTCACACGGATCCCCTTGGGGGCGTACTCCACGGCCAGCGCCTTGGTGAGGCCCACCAGAGCGGCCTTGGAGAGCGCATAGGCGCTCTCGCCGGGGTCGGCCACGATGTCGCCTGTGACCGAGGAGGCAATCACGATGCTGCCCTTGCCTGCGTCGAGCATGTAGGGAATCGCGGCCTTACAGGTGTTCCACACGCCCTTGATGTTGACGTTGATGTGGAAGTCACGGATATCGTCGCCCATTTCCAGGAAGTTAGCCAGCTTGCAGACGCCGGCGTTGCAGCAGGCGATGTCCAGACCGCCGAACGCCTCGGCGGCCTTACCGGCGGCGGCCTTCAGGTCCTCCACGTTGGTCACGTCGGCCATACAGGTGATGACCTCCAGGCCTGCATAGGTCTGACGGAGCCTTGCGGCGGTCTGTTCCACGGTGTCGGCCCGGTCCACCAGGCACAGCTTTGCCCCGTGCTTGGCGAAGGCCTCGGAGATCCCGGCCCCCAGGCCGGCCCCCGCGCCTGTGATGAGTGCGGCCTTTCCTGTCAACTTGCCCATGTTTCATTACCTCCTGAAATTTAGGAATTGTGGAGCGCTTGCCCGCTTTGATACCGCTCTCCACTCCCGGACGCCTGGACGGCGACAGGGACCTCCACGGAATCCATCACCTTGAGCCGGAAGCCGTCGAGATGGTAAAAGGTGTAGACCATAACCGCCGGGTAGGTGTCCGGCTGGAATATGGTGTGGGTCTCCACCACCTCGACGCCCCGGCCAGGCTCAAGAATTCCCGAGGAGTAGATATCGTTCTCTTGGACACGCAGCGTCAGGCTCATGGGATACTCGTTCTCTGCGGGATTGCCCAAGTTAAGCGGCTGTTTGGTCGCTTCGCTGTCAAAGACGAGGCTGTCTGTCTGGGGGACGTATACCGGGATGCCGGTGTTGGGCAGAACGGTCTCTTGGCCTGCGCCCGCCCAGACCGCGGCGTTTTTGCTGACGGCCCGGTCATCGTCTGCGACCTCGCCGGTAAATTTTCCGGTGAAGTGGGTGAGCTTGTTAAAGGACAGCGCCGCAACCAACACAACGGCAATGATCAACAGATGCTTGAAATTTACCTTTTTTACGTACTTGACGCCTCCGGCTTTTGCCTGACCCATATGCCGTTCCTTTCTGCGGGCGCGCTACGCGTCTCTTTTGTAATAGGAAGTGTGCAGAAGCTGCTCGGACAGCTCTCCCATGGGGGCCGTCAGGAAGTCCCGGTATACGGCCTGAATCTCCGGGTTGTCCAGGGAGGCCTTCATGCCGCCCTCCTGGTCGGCCTGGTAGAGGGAGGCGATCCGCGCCTCCCGCAGGCTGTCCTCGACCGGAGTCACGTTCCGGATGGGCTGGCCCGCGCCGCTGATACAGCCGCCGGGACAGGTCATGACCTCCACGAAGTGGTACTGCATGAGGTCGGGGAGGTAGCGCTCCGCCGCCTCTGTCCCGTAGACCACCGCCACACGGATCGTCTTATCCGCCACCGTCACCTCCGCGTGCTTAAAGTCGCTCAGGCCGCGAACAGGCTCGAAGCGGAGCAGCGGGCCGCCGGGGTCCTCCCCGGTGAGGGCGGAGTAGGCCATCCGCAGGGCGGCCTCCATCACGCCGCCGGTATTGCCGAAGATGACGCCCGCACCGCTGCCCCGGCCCATGGGACCGTCGAAATCAGAGGCAAAGAGCCGGTCCAGAGCCAGGCCGTCCTCCTGCATCCACTGGCTGATCTCCCGGGTGGTCAGCACATAGTCGTTGTCCCGCAGCCCGGGGATGCCGAGCGCCCGGCCGGCGCTGTCGAACTCAGGCCGGGTGATCTCGAACTTCTTGGCGGTGCAGGGGGCCACCGCCACGCTGACGATCCGCCGGGGATCCAGCCCCTTTTTTTGAGCCAGATAGGTCTTGATGGCGGCGCCCTGCATGGAAATGGGGCTCTTGGCGGTGGAGATATGGGGAATGAGCTCCGGGTGGAACGTCTCCACATACTTGACCCAGGCCGGACAGCAGCTGGTGAACTGAGGCAGCACCCCGTCCCCGGACAGGACCCTCCGCAGCAGCTCGGTGCCCTCCTCCAGGATGGTGAGATCGGCGGAAAAGGTCACGTCGAAGACATAGTCGGCCCCCAAGGCGCGGAGCGCCGAGACCATCTCGCCCTCCACAAAAGCGCCGGGCGGGAATCCGAAGGCATCCCCCAGCGCGACCCGCACGGAGGGGGAGGTGGAAAAGACCACAATCTTCTGGGGGTCCCGGATGGCCGCCTTGACCTGCTCGATCTGAGGCTTGACCACCAGGGCCTGCTCCGGGCAGACGGCCACGCACTGGCCGCAGTTGATGCAGGAGAAGGGCGCGCCGTCGAGCCAGCGCCGGGCCGGACCGATGGACTCCGCGCAGGCGGCCAGACAGTGGCCGCAGTCCACGCACCGATCCTCCAGCCGGAGGATGGAGGGGTTATCGGCACTGACCGGCACATGCTTCCCAATCAATCCGCTCAATGGAGACCCAGCTCCTTTCTCTTCTCGAGAATGACGGCCTCAATGCGGTCCGCCGCGGGCCTGCTCTCGGCCTCGATGATCAGCCGTCCGCCGGTCAGAGCGGGGAGCTTGCTGGTCAGCGTGTCCACAATGAGGGGACTCCCGGTCACGAAGGGGGGCAGCCCCAGGTGGAGGTGGAAGCCCAGCGCCAGGGCGAAGCAGCCGTCGGCCAGGGCCTGCTCCTCCAGCCACTGAGGCGCGGACACCACCACAGGCAGCTTGGGGAGGTCTACGCCCAGAGCGCCTGCCAGTTCAGCGGCCACGGTCTCGATCCGGCCGATGGCCAGGCAGGGGCCGAAGTTGAGCACCGGGGGGATCCCCAGACTGTTGCAGAGGGCGCGCAGCCCTGTGCCGGCCTCCTGGGCGGCCTCGCGGCTCATCAGGCCGCAGTTCTCCAGCCCGCCGCAGGTACACCCGGCGGCCAGGACCAGAATGTCCTTTTTGATCAGCTCCCGGGTCATCTCCACCGTCAACACATCGTGGCCCTGGGCCCGCAGGTTGGAGCAGCCCACAACCGCGGCCACGCCCTTAACGGCGCCGGAGGCCAGGGCCTTGATCAGAGGCTCATAGGAGCCGCCCAGAAGCTGCAAAAGCGTGATCTCCGTGACGCCGGTGACGGCCTCCTTGCAGCCGTGTCCGGCCATGGGGTTGGTCCGCGCTCCGGCGGCCGTCCGCTTCTGATAGGCCGCCAGGGCGGCGGCCAGGCTTTTGACGGCAATTTGCTCCTTGTCCGCCTCGGAATAGGGCAGACAGGCGGCGCTCTTCTTCTTGGCCACGTCGTCCAGGCAGATCATAGGGATGTCCAGCCGGTCGCAGATGGGCTCCAGCCCGGGGATGGTACAGTTGAATTCCGAGAGGACCAGATCCACGCAGCCTGTCAGGAGCACGGCTTCGCTGGTGTAGTTGTTGCCCGCGTGGCCGCAGAACACGCCGCAGTGCTGGTTGCTCCGGACCTGGAAGTCCTGCCCCACGCAGGTGCAGCCCACCAGCTGGAAGCCCTTGGCTCCGGCCTGCTGGGCCAGGCTGGCGATCTCCGGCTTGCGCAGCAGATCGCTCAGGTAGCCGAACATGGAGACCTGGTGGCCGGTGACCATGATGTTCACACAATCCGGGTCGATGGTGCGCATACCTACCGGCTCGAAGCGGATCTCGCCCTCTCCCATGATGACGTCGTTGATCAGGTTGGTGAGCCGCAGGCCATAGAGACCGGTGGCGATGCCCAGCCGCAGGCACTGCATCAGCATATCGGCGGGATCCGAGCTCAGGTTGGTGGAGGTCTTGACGACGGCGTTGAACACCTCGTTCTTTGCGCCGCCGGGGAGGAGGCCCAGGCTCTTCCAGGCCTCGTACCGGGGCGGGTAGGACAGCCGCTCCAGCAGCGCCATGTTCTCCTCATAGGGGCGGTTCAGATCCTCCAGGATGCAGGCCGCCGCCTGCTTTGCCCTGGCGCAGGGGTCCCCCGCAGGGACGCCAAGCAGGCTGCACAGCCGGTCCAGCGCTGCCGGACCCCGGAACGGTCCGCCGCGCTCCGCCAGCTCCCGCAGGCGGCGGGCGGTGTTCTCCGCCACATGGAGGTAGCAGCCTGCGCCGGCCGCCGCCGCACGCAGGAAATTCCGTCCGGCAATGGTGTCGGCGTCCGCGCCGCAGACGCCGTAGGGACGCGCCTTTGAAAGGCGGCAGGGGCCGTTGGCGCACAGGCGGCAGCAGACGCCATCCAGACCAAAGCCGCATTTGATGGACTGCTGAACCATTCGATGGTGGGAGGTAGCCTCGCAGGAGGACGCTAAGAAGGTTTGGAGCACGCCGTCGGCGCTCCGGCACATCGTTTCTGCCATTTCTGTTCGCCTCACCTAACAAAATTTCGCAGATTTCGCGCTTCTCGCTCTGTGTGATCCCGCAGAATCCTGTGCACAAATCATAACAGACAGGGCGGCAGGAGCAGCGGCTTACCATCACATTGCACAAGGTGTTATTTATTCTATCACGGCACCTCTCTCTTTTATGGTAAGATCCGCGCCAAACCTGTGTAAATTTCAGCTGTTGTTTTTGGCCTGCAAGGGGCGGGACAGGCCTCCGGAGGGCGCCTGTCCCAGTGCTCGATTTTACGGTGGATTGATTTGAATATTGTTACTTCCTGCCGCGGGCTTTGGAGTACACTATTACATAGCATCAATCGTTAAGCAGAGCAGGGTTTATCATCCGGCAGGCACCCGGCGCAAGCACGATGACAGAATAAATTTTTAGGAGGTACTTGACGTGTCGAAGATGACAGCAAAAGAGCGGTTCTACAATGAAAAGGGTATGATCGCAAAGGGCTTTGCACAGCCCACCGACCGCATCAAGCGCATTAAGCAGGCCATCCTGGACTCCACCCCGGTTCTGGAGTCTGAGCGGGCGGTGCTGGTGACCCAGGTGTACAAGGAGACCGAGGGCATGACGCCCATCATGCGCCGGGCCAAGGTGGTGGAGAAGCTGCTGACCGAGGGCACCGTCATCATCCGCGACGACGAGCTGATTGTGGGTTGCCGCAACATCCACCGCCGCTCCTCCGACATTGGCGTGGAGTTCTCCTGCAAGTGGGTGGAGGACGAGTTCGAGACCATCGCCGACCGCAGCACCGACCCCTTCTACATCAGCGACGAGAACAAGAAGATCCTGCATGATACTTTTAAATACTGGGAGGGCCGCACCCTCAGCGAGTACGCCACCGCCACCATGTCCGAGGAGACCCTCCGGGCCCAGGACAACGGCGTATTCAACGTGGGCAACTACCTGTTTGGCGGCGTGGGCCACTCGGTCGTCAACTACGAGCGCATCATGGCCACCGGCTTCACCGGCGTCATCGAGGAGGTGGAGGCCGCCCGCAAGAGCCTGGACCGCAGCGACCCCGACTCCATCGCCAAGGAGCAGTTCTATGAGGCCGTGCTGATCACCTACCGCGCCTGTATTCAGTACGCCCACCGCTACGAGAGGCTGGCGGCCGAGATGGCGGCCAAGGAGTCCAACCCGGTGCGCAAGGCCGAGCTGCTCCAGATCTCCAAGAACTGCCAGCACGTCCCCGAGTTCGGCGCCCGGAACTTCTACGAGGCCTGCCAGTCCTTCTGGTTCGTCCACAACATCCTGAACATCGAGACCAACGGCCACTCCTACTCTCCCGGTCCCTTCGACCGCTTTATGTATCCCTACTACAAGAACGACCCCACCATCACCGAGGATTTCGCCCAGGAGCTCATTGACTGCATCTTCCTGAAGATGAGCGACTGCAACAAGGTCCGCGACGACCTCTCCGCCCAGGCGTTCGCCGGCTATCAGCTCTTTGAGATGATCGCCCTGGGCGGCCAGGACGAGGGAGGCATCGACCAGACCAATACCATCAGCTATCTCTGTCTGACCGCTCTGGCTCACACCGGTATGCCCTCCCCCTCGCTGGCCGTCCGCGTCTCCAACAAGACCCCCGACGACTTCCTCTACCGGGTGTGCGAGACCATCCGTCTGGGCTACGGCATGCCCAACGTCTTCAACGACGAGGTCATTATCCCCGCCATGGTCAACCGGGGCGTGCCCCTGGAGCTGGCCCGTACTTACACCCCCAGCGGCTGCGTGGAGCCCGACCTGAACCACCGCTACGACGGCTGGCACGACGCCGCCAGCTACAACTGCGCCAAGGTTCTGGACATCACCCTGCATAACGGCCGGGTGGACGGCAAGCTGGTGGGCCTGGAGACCGGCGACGTCACCAAGTTCACCTGCATCGAAGAGCTGTGGAACGCCTTTGAGAAGCAGATGGAGTACTTCATCGGCCTGATGGTGGAGGCGGACAACTGCATCGACCGGGCCCACGGCCAGATCTGCCCCCTGCCCTATCAGTCCGCCCTCATTGAGGACTGTATCTCCAAGGGCAAGTCGGTCCAGGAGGGCGGCGCCCGGTACAACTTCTCCGGTCCCCAGGGCTGCGCTGTCATCGACACCGGCGACTCCATGTGGTGCATCGAGAAGAACGTATTCCGCGACAAGCGCTTCACCATGGCGGAGCTGATGGACGCCCTGGACAACAACTTCGGCTATCCCATCCCCGCAGGCAGCTCCACCGGCCACGACGATTGGGGCCGCCACCAGGCCGGCGGCTGCTGCGCCGACAGCAGCGATATGGAGTCCAAGATCTACGAGGCCGTCAAGGCGATCCTGGGCGGCTCCGGCTCCGTGAACCTGTCTGATATCCGCAGCACCGTGGCCTCCTGCGGCTCCGGCGCCACCGGCGGCGGCTCTCCCGAGAAGTACGCGGCCATGCGCAACATTCTGGACCGGACCGAGGCGTTCGGCAACGACAACGACGAGGTGGACGCCTACGCCGTCCGGGTGGCCCGCATCTACTGCGAGATCGTCCAGCGGCACCGCTGCGCCCGCGGCGGCCAGTTCCAGGCCGGTATGTATCCGGTCTCCGCCAACGTGCTCTACGGCAAGGACGTGGGCGCCCTGCCCACCGGCCGCCTGGCCAAGACCCCGGTGGCCGACGGCGTCTCCCCCCGGGCCGGCAAGGATACCCAGGGCCCCACGGCGGCGGCCAACTCGGTCTCCAAGCTGGACCACGCCCTGGCCTCCAACGGCACGCTCTACAACCAGAAGTTCCTGCCCTCCGCCCTGGAGGGGGACAGCGGCATCCAGAACCTGGCCGCCCTCATCCGCGGCTACTTCGAGCGCAAGGGAATGCACATCCAGTTCAATGTGGTGGACCGCGAGACCCTCATCGACGCCCAGCAGCATCCCCAGGACTATAAGGACCTGGTGATCCGCGTGGCCGGCTACAGCGCCCAGTTTATCTCCCTGGCGAAGGAAGTGCAGGACGGCATCATCGCCCGTACCGAGCAGACCTTCTAAACGAACACTAAAATACGGCGCGCAGGAAGTGCGGGAGGTTGTTGCCTATGGTATCGATCAACTATAAAGCGGAGGGGACCGTATTCGATATCCAGCGCTTTTCCATTCACGACGGTCCCGGCATACGCACCATCGTTTTCCTGAAGGGATGCCCGCTCTCCTGCCTCTGGTGCTGCAATCCGGAGTCCCAGTCCGCGAACCCGGTCATCATGTACCAGCCGGAGCAGTGTATTCACTGCGGCCGCTGTGTGCAGGCCTGCCAGAACGGTGCAATCAGCCCGGGGGAGCCCGGGCTGGTTGACCGGCAGAAGTGCGTGGGCTGCGGCGAGTGCGCCAGCGTCTGCCCGGCGGGCGCACTGGTCCTCAAGGGAGAAAAAATGTCGGTGGAATCACTGATCAACATCCTGAAGAAGGACCGGGCAGTATACCGGAAGTCGGGCGGCGGCGTGACCATCTCGGGCGGCGAGCCGCTGGTGCAGTGGCAGTTTGCCACCGAGCTGCTCAAGGCCTGCAAGGCCCAGGGCTGGCACACTGCCATGGAGACCACCGGCCTGGGCAGCGAGGAGGCGGTGGAGTCGGTCTTCCCCTATCTGGACGTGGCCCTGCTGGACATCAAGGCGATGGACCCCGTGCGGCACAAGCAGGCCACCGGCGTGAGCAATGAGGTGATCCACCGCAATGCCGTGCGGATCGCCGAGCTGACCCAAGTGGTCATCCGTGTGCCCACCATCCCTACCATCAATGACAGCGAGGAAGAGTTCAAGAAAATCAGCGCGTTTGCGAAAACCCTGAACGGGGTTGACACCATCCATGTGCTGCCCTATCACACCTATGGCGAGAACAAATACGGGCTGCTGGGAAGTGAATACCCCATGGGCTATGAGATTCAGCCGCTGCCGCGGGAGCGGGCAGAGGTCTTCCGGAAGGTCGTGGAGGAACAGGGGCTCCATTGCGTCATCGGCGGCTGAGCAGGTGCTGCAGCGGGTTTTACGCACAACTTGGCCGGACCGCCGGACCCCGGGGGCGGCCATCCCAGGAAGAGCAAACTAAGAATTTGGAGGTAATACCATGGATCAGGGTTTACTGGATAAGGTAATGGAGCGCGTGGCTGCGGAAGTCAAAAGCCCCGCCGGCACATCCTGCTGTATGCGGGACATCGGCGTCACGGAGTTTGTGGGCACGGCGATGGGGAACACCATCGGCCTGGTCATTGCAAGCGTCGATCCCGCGCTGACCGAGACGATGAATCTGGGGCGCTTCCGCTCCATCGGCATTGTGGGCGGCCGCACCGGCCTGGGCCCCCAGATGATGGCGGTGGATGACGCCGTCAAGGCCACCAACGCCGAGCTCATCAGCATCGAGGCGTCCAAGGACGACACCGGATGCGGTCAGGGCTGCTTGATCCTCATCGGCGCAGACGACGTCTCCGACGCCCGCCGGGCGGTGGAGATCGCCCTGGGCTGTGTGGAGAAATACTTTGGCGACATCTATACCAACGAGGCTGGCCATGTGGAGTTCCAGTACACCGCCCGGGCCAGCTACTGTATCGAAAAGGCGTTCAACAGCCCCCTTGGCAAGGCGTTCGGGCTGATCTGCGGCGCGCCCGCCGCCATCGGCACAGTTCTCTCCGATGTGGCTGTGAAAGCGGCCAACGTGGACGTGGTGAGCTACACCTCCCCCGCCGGCGGCGAGGGCTATTCCTTCCAGAACGAGGTCACGCTCACCATCACCGGCGACTCTGGCGCGGTGCGTCAGGCTGTCCGCGCCAGCATCGACGTGGGCAAGAAGCTGCTGGGCGCCATGGGCAGCGAGCCCAAGTCCTGCTCCACCCCGTACATCTGATGTCCGGACGGATCCGTCTGTTCGGGCGGAAGCCCGCTGTATGTTGAAACACTTGATGAAAAAATGGAGGTACTCTTATGAATTCCGACGCTCTGGGTATGATTGAGACCAAAGGTCTGGTGGGCTCCGTGGAGGCCGCCGATGCCATGGTGAAGGCCGCCAACGTGACGCTGGTCGGCTACGAGAAGATCGGCTCCGGCCTGGTCACCGTGATGGTGCGCGGCGACGTGGGCGCGGTCAAGGCCGCCGTGGACGCCGGCGCCGCCGCCGCCCGCGTGGTAGGCGAGGTGGTTTCCGTCCACGTGATCCCCCGTCCCCACAGCGACACCGAGCTGCTCATTCCCAAGAGAAGCTGATTGCCGCACCAGGAAGCCTCCCGGAATCCGGGCGCAGCCCTGCGCCCGGATTCCGGGAACTCTTAGAGAAGGCGGAGGAGCCAGATGGACGACAGACAGCTTACCGAATTGATCCAGCGGGTGCTTTTGCAGATCCAAAGGGAGCAGAACGCCGGTCCGGCGTTGCCGGACGCCTGTCTCCTTCTGCCGGAGGACTGGCAGGCCCAGGGGTTGTGCGCCGATCTGCTTCAGACCCTGCGGGGCAGCTATGCGATCACCGCCATTGTACCCGACGGCGATACCGGCGGGGAGGCGCTACGCGCCGCCGGGGTGTCCGAAATTGTGACGCGCAGCGCGGCGGTCTTCCCTGTGGGGGACTGTCTGACCGTGCTGCCCATCCCCTCCCGGGCTCTGGTGGTCAAGCTCGCGCTGTGCCTTCAGGACGACTTTGAATCCCGGTGGATCGCCCAGTGTATCGCCCGCGGACAGCCCGTCTTCATGCGGCGGGAGTCCCCCATGTTCACCGGCCTGGAGCCCGCGGCCTATCAGCGGAAGATTGAGGCCTATTACCGGGAGGCCGAATCCTTCGGCATCTGCTTCGACCGTCTGCCCGCCCGGTATGTGGTTACCCAGCAGGCCGCTCCGCCCCGCGCTCCCGAACCGGTGGAGCCGGTATCCCTTCTGACCGCAGCAAACCGGGGGCCCGCCGCCCCCAGAGGGAAAAAACGTATTATTACCACCCAGGATCTGGCCGGCGCGGCCCCTGGTGGCATCCTCTGGCTGCGTGAGGGCGACGTGGTGTCCCCCCTGGCGGCAGAGCGCGCAGCGGAGCGCGGGATCCAGCTTCGCTATGAGCCCCCCGGGCCAGACGCTTTTTAAGATGATTTCTCCACTCCCTCATTCTTGGGTCCGAATCCCTGCCGGACGGCAAGCCGTCCGGCAGGGACCAGGGCTCCGAAGCTCCCATTTCAAGCATGACAGGCCGTGGGGACGCCCTGCGCCCCGGCCTGTCGTCAGGATTTAACCGGTTTTTCCTCAAAAGCTGATATGCACAACCGTTGAGTGCCGTCACAGTCAATGCGGCCAAAGGAGGCGTGTTCCATGGAAAGCGCTTTGGGAATGATTGAAATTCAAGGTCTGGCAACCGCCATCGTCGTCGCCGACATCATGGCGAAGACCGCAGATGTCAGAATTGCAAATATAGAACGTGCCAAGGGGTTCGGCTGGATTACCGTCAAAATCCGGGGGGACGTGGCGGCGGTCAACGCCGCTATCACCGCCGGAAAGCAGGTGGGCGAGCAGTACGGCCATTTCGTCACCTCCAAAGTGATTCCCCGCCCCGTGCCTGCGGTGACCGCATTTTTCTCCGACGATCCCGACCCGGACGGGCGCGGGACGTGCGGAACACCGGACGGCCCGTCAGAGACGCCTGACCCGCCGCAGGAGCCCGGTGCGGCGTCTGAGCCTGCCGGGGCGCCTGAGCCGGCGGCCGCAGAACCGGAGGAGCCCTCCATCGTGGCTGAGTCCGCCGTGGCAGAGCCGGTCCCGCCTGTGGAGGCGGAGCCGGAACCGGCAGCAGCTGCGGAGCCTGAACCAGTGCCGGCGGAACCGGCAGCAGCTGCGGAGCCTGAACCAGTGCCGGCGGAACCCATAGCAGCTGCGGAGGATAAAACGGCGCAGGAGGCTGAAGCGCCTGGAGAGGACGCTCCCCCGCGCAGTACGGGCAAAAAAACACGGCAGGTCAAAAAGCGCACAAAATCCAGTGCGAAGAAGCCGGACGGCAAGCATGACGCGTCCGTCCTTCCCGCCGGGGAGACGGATACCCATGAATCCGGCCGGAGCGACGGCCCGGCCGTGCTGGGCGGCCCGGCCGAGGTCTGAGCAGAATGGAGTTTGTTATGGGGTATAACGATATGGATCATACCGCCAGGGCGGATGTATGCCGGCCGGTGAGCGAAGTTGAGCAGATCATCGCCGACGCCGTGCAGGCCTATCAGGCCTATTCCAAGCTGAATCTAAGCAGCAGGCAGAAAATCCTTGCGGCAATCAAGAGCAAGCTGATCCCGATGGTGACGTCCATGGCCGTTCAGGAGCTGGAGGCCACCGGGATGGGCAATACACAGGACAAGATTGTCAAGCTGATGCTATCAATCCATAAAACCCCCGGCGTGGAGGACCTGGTGACCGACGTGCAGACCGGTGACGATGGCATGACGCTGTTTGAGTATTCCGCCTACGGGGTCATTTGCTCGGTGCAGCCCGCCACCAATCCCTGCGCCACCCTGATCGGCAACACGCTGGGAATGCTGGCTGCCGGAAACGCCGTCATTCACATCCCCCACCCCAGGTGCGTCGCGCTCTCACGCCATGTGGCGCGGCAGATCAACGAGGCTGTGTTGGAGACGTGCGGCATTGCAAATCTGGTCTCCGCCCTGCCCGAGACCTCCATGCAGGTGGCGGAAGGGGTCATGAACCACCCCGACGTGGCCATGGTCGTGGTGACCGGCGGCGGCAAGATGCTCTCCCGGGCGCTCTCCTCCTCCAAGCGGGTCATCGGCGCGGGACCCGCCAATCCGGTGGTCATTGTGGACGAGACTGCATATATGGAGAAAGCGGCCCGTGATATTGTAGACGGTGCATCGTTTGACCACAATATCATGTGTCTCAGCGAGAAAAATATTGTCGTTACGGCGGCGGCGGCAGGCCCCTTTGTGGAGGCGCTGAAGCGGGAGAAGGTCTATTACGTCACGGACGAGATGGAGATGCTCCTGCTGACCAAGGCGGCCGTCACCCGGAACCTGACGATGAACCGGGCCCTGGAGGGCAAGAGCGCCAATGAAATTCTGGCGGCTGCCGGAATTCCCTGCAAGGATAAGGTGCGCCTGATTGTGGTGGACACCGTCAAGACCCATCCCTTTGCAACCTTGGAGATGATGATGCCGCTGGTACCGCTGATCCGGGTGCCCGACTTTGATACGGCGCTGGAGACCGCCCTCTTCATCGAGCAGGGCAACCGGCACACGGCCATGATCCACTCCCAGTCCATGGAGCATTTGAACGAGGCCGCCCGGGTGATGCAGACCTCTGTGTTCATCAAAAACGGCTCCTCTCTGGTGGGGATCGGCTTCAACGGCGAGGGCACCGCCAGCTTTACGATTGCCAACACCACGGGCGAGGGCGTGACGACGGCGCGGCATTTTGCGCGCAGAAGACGCTGCACGCTGACCACCGGCTTTTCTATCCGCTGAGGGCAGAGCGCGGACAACCGGCAGCGGGGCAAAAAACGGCAGACTGCACAGACCGTTCTGCCGCCGGGCCGGAGGAGCTCGCAAAAGCGGGTGCATTCCCCGGCCCATCCGCTTAAAACGGGTAAAATGTGTGCTTTGTGCGGACCAAAATTCATCGGACGCCGGGCTCAGCCCGGCGCTCCGGGCGGTGGACCTGGCCCGGCGCCTTTTCTGTGCCGCATCTGCGGCTCTTTTCCGAAAACAGGCATATTTGTCTGTTTTCCAGCCCTTTTCTGCATGGCATGTCGTTTTATGCGGCAGCGGGCCGTATCCCAGCGCGGCGCAGTGCCGCCGGTGCGAAGTGAGATTTCTAGTTCACCCCTACGGCTGCCTATGGTAGAATGAGAACCATCCTATCCAAGGGGGTTGTTACCGATGGAACTCATGCCGCAACATTTATTTGATGATCCCACAGCAAAATCCGGCTTCGACATCCTGGAGCTGTTTGGACGCAAGAACCTGGAAAATATTATGCAGAAGATTGCTGCGGCCACGGGTCTCGCCTTTGTCACGGTGGACTACCGGGGCGAGCCGGTTACGGATTCCATCTCCTTTTGCAGCTTCTGCAAGCGGGTGCAGGAGGACCCGGAGCGCGCCAAGCTGTGCTCCGCCTCCAACGCGTTCGGCGCCATTCAGGCGGCGGTGTTTCGGAACACCAACGTCTATTTCTGCCCCTGCGGCCTGCTGGAGGTGGCGATTCCCCTGGAAGTACAGGGCCAGTTTCTGGGCGGCTTTATCGGCGGGCAGATCAACTGCCAGGACGCGCCGCCCGACGTGGTGCATCTCAGCTCGGTGCTCCACCACAGCCGGGACTGGTCCAAAGAATTCCAAGAGGATTTCGAGCATGTACTCCAGCTCCCCTATGAGAAATTTCTGCACATTACGGAGCTTATCTCCCTGGTGGTCCAGCAGCTGGGTGAGAAGGAGCTGATCAATGTCATCCAGCGCAAGCATCACGATGACCAAATCGCACTGTACATCGAACGCGAGCAGCGCATGGAGCTGGAAAAGGGACTCAACGAGTCCAAGCTGGTGGAGCTGCGCTCCCTGATGAGCCCCTACTTTTTGTCCAGCACCCTGACCGCCATCTCCAACATTGCGGCCATTGAAAACGCCCGCCAGAGCAACGAGGTCATTACGGTGTTCGCCCGGTTTTTGCTGGAGAGCACAAACCGGAAAAATCCCTCCGAGCTGCTGGCGGACGAGATGAAGATGGTGGACCACTACCTCTTTGTTCAGAAGCGCTGCATGGGGGAGCGGCTGTCCTACCGCATCCAGATGGCGAATGGGATGGAGCTGCAGCAGGTGCCCAACATGCTGGTCTTTCCCCTGGTGGAGCGGGCCGTCTATTACGGGATCGTCTGCAAGTCCGGAGAGGGCCGCATTGATGTCACTGCGGACTACGACCAGGACCATGTGGTCATCTGTGTGGCCGACGACGGTCCCGGTCTGAACGACAGCGAATTGCAGGCGTTTTTTGCCCACCGGACAGAGGAGGAGCAGACCGAAATCATCGCCAAGGGCATTGATATTGTCAACCAGCGGCTGGAGAAGCATTTCGGGCCGGAGTACCGGGTTCAGATCGAGGTCAAACGGGGAAAGGGCACAACATGCACGGTACGTTATCCGCGATCCTTTGATGGGAGGAAGCCTTAATGTACAGAGTGCTGATTGTGGATGATGAAAAACTGATGCGGGAGGCGCTGCGCGCCATGGTCACCCAGGTAGAGGGCTTCCAGGTGGCGGCCTGTGTGGAGAGCGGCGAGGAGGCCGTGGAGCTCTGCGCCGAAGAGGACATCCATATTGTTTTGATGGACATTATGATGCCTGGGATCTCCGGCATTGAGGCCAGCAAGGCGATCTATAAGCGCAACCCCTCCATTACCATCTACATCATTACCGCCTACAACAACTTTTCCTTTGCACGGGAGGCCCTGAGCGCCAAGGTTCGGGAGTATATCTCCAAACCGGTCTCCTTCTCCATGATCGCTCAGATCCTGGAGGAGTATAAGCGCCTCCACAACGCAGAGGAGGACTACGTCCGGCAGCTCAGCCAGATTCTGGAGGAACGGCAGTACCTGCAAATCACGCCGCTGGCCGCCCAGATTGTGGAAAAGATTTACCAGCGGGAGAAGGGCAACGAGGCAAATATCCGGAGCTGCTTCCTGCAGATCGGCCGGGAGGTCCTGGGTACGCTGGATCCCATCACCGAGGCGGACGCCAATGTGGAGGAGCTCTTCCCCATCAACCATCTGTTTGCCCGGGAGAGCATCTCCTGGACCTTCTGGCTGTACGACGTGATGGATTACGCGTTCCGGCAGATCACGATTTCGAAATACGAGCACATGCGGACGGTCTTCGATTGGATCGACAACAAGCTGAAGGAGAATATCAGTCTGGTCACCATCGGGACGGCCTGCAACATCAGTCAGAGCTATCTGAGCCGGCTGTTCCGGCAGAATTTAGGCATCAGTGTGATGGATTACATCCATCTGCGCAAGCTCAAGTGCGCAAAGATGTATCTGGCCTTCACCAGCATGAGCATGACGGACGCGGCCTTCAAGATGGGCTACAACGAGGGAAGCTATTTCAGCAAGGTATTCAAGAAGTACGAGGGGATCACCCCCCAGCAATACAAAAATCAGGTCAGCACCTGATTGCAACCAGAAAGGCGGTATGCAATGCAGACCGATTTCGTGACAGCGGAATCCGTCACCGAGGGCCATCCGGATAAGCTGTGCGACCAGATCTCCGACGGGATCCTGGACGCCTATCTGGCCCAGGATCCGCTGAGCCGCGTGGCGCTGGAGACCATGGCCTCCAAGGATACGCTGTTTATCGCCGGAGAGGTCACCTCCAGAGGGCGGGTAGATGTGGAGGAGACGGCCCGCCGTGTGGCCGGGGAGATTGGCTATACCTCCCCCCAGTCCGGCCTGGACAGCGCCGGCTGCCTGGTCTTGACCAACATCCACCAGCAGTCCGCAGATATTGCCCGGGGCGTCCAGCAGAAGGAGGGCGTCATCGGCGCGGGCGACCAGGGAATCATGTACGGCTTCGCCTGCAACGAGAGCGAGACCTATATGCCCCTCCCGCACTACTGGGCCACGCGGCTGTGTATGCGCCTGACCGAGGTGCGCAAAAACGGAACCCTGCCTTGGCTGTACCCGGACGGCAAATCCCAGGTGACCATGCGCTATGATGCGGCCGGCACCCCCGGCGCCATCACCAGCGTCGTGGTATCGGCCCACCACCGGGCGGAGATCCCCATCGCACGCATCCGGGAGGAGATCCGCACCCACGTGATCGAGCCGGTGATCGGCCTGCACCGGCTGGGCGGCGAGACCAAGGTCCACATCAACCCCACCGGCAGCTTTGCAGTGGGCGGGCCCCTGGCGGACACGGGCCTGACTGGACGCAAGCTGATGGTGGACACCTACGGGGGCATTGGCAAGCACGGCGGCGGGGCGTTTTCCGGCAAGGACCCCACGAAGGTGGACCGCTCGGCGGCCTATATGGCCCGGTACATTGCCAAAAATGTGGTGGCGGCGGGGCTGGCCGGACGGTGCGAAGTGGCTCTGGCCTACGCCATCGGCCGCCCGGAGCCGGAGGCCCTGTCCGTCCGGACCTTCGGCACGGAGAAGGTCTCCCTGGAGCTCCTGCGCCGTGCGGTACAGGAGGAGTTCTCCTGCTCCGTGGGGGATATATTGACCCAGCTCAACCTGCGCAGGCCTCAGTACGCAAGGACGGCGGCCTATGGACACTTTGGACGGGAAGACCAGGATTTTTATTGGGAGAGAACCGACCGGACGGCGCGTCTGCTGGCGCGGATCTCCGGCCGCGCACCCGGATAAAAAGGAGATGCAAGGCTGATGCAAATTGACGAGAAAGTATTGCGGCGGATCATTGAGGAGGTCCTGCGGGAGCACGCCGGGACCCAGGCGCCCTCTATCGAGGACATCCCGGTTGGAGTCTCCAACCGGCACATCCACCTGACGCTGGAGGACACGGAGGTTCTGTTCGGCAAGGGCGCTGTGCTGCACGTAAAAAAGCAGTCCAAGCAGCCGGGGCAGTACGCTGCGGAGGAGACCGTCACCCTGCACGGTCCCAAGGGGAGCATCCGCAATGTGCGGGTGCTGGGGCCCTTCCGCCCCTATACGCAGGTGGAGATCTCCAAGACCGACGGTTTTCTGCTGGGCGTCTCCGCTCCCGTGCGGGAGTCGGGCGATCTGGACGGGACCCCGGGGATCGTTCTGGAGGGCCCGGCCGGGCGGCTGGAGTTGAAGCGGGGCGTCATTGTGGCCAAGCGGCATATTCACCTCTCCGTGGAGCGGGCCAACGCCCTGGGCGTCCAGAATAAGGAGGTCGTGAGCGTGGAGACCGGCGGCTGCCGGGGCTGCGTGCTGAAAAACGTGATGATCCACGTGTCCGACCGTTTTGCGCCGGAGATGCACGTGGACACCGACGAGGCCAACGCCTGCGAGCTGAAGAACGGCCAGATGATCCGGATCAAAAAAGCGCAGACATGTTCGTGAATCAGGCCCTGCTTGTGCGGACCGGTAAGGAGATGGATTGTTATGATAAAAACAGATGGGAATCCTGCGGCAGTGCAGTGTGAGAGCGAGCGCTTCGGCGTCTTTACCTGTATGGACGATGCAGTCGGTGCGGCTGAGCTGGCCCAGATGGCCTACCTGTGCTACTCGATGGAGGATCGGGAGCGCTTTGTGCAGACCATCAAGACCACAGTGACCGCCCCTGACGTCCTCAAGATCATTTCCCTGATGTCGGTGGAGGAGACCGGGATGGGGAATTATGAGCAGAAGCTCATCAAAAACCGTGCGGCGGCGCTGAACTCTCCGGGGACTGAGGACCTGGTGACCGAGGCCAAAAGCGGCGACAAGGGCCTGACCCTGGTGGAATACTGCCCCTTCGGCGTCTGCGGAGCCATCACCCCCGCCACGAACCCCTCCGAGACCATCATCTGCAACTCGATCGGGATGCTGGCTGCGGGCAATTCTGTGGTGTTTAGCCCCCACCCCCGGGCCAAGAAGCTGTCGGCCTGGCTGGTGGAGCTGCTGAACAAGCGGCTGATCGAACAGGGCGCCCCCGCCAACCTGATTACCACCATCCGGGAGCCCTCGATTGAGAGCACCAATGAGATGATGAAGCACCCCAAGATCCGGATGCTGGTGGCCACCGGCGGTCCGGGCATCGTCAAGCTGGTGATGTCCAGCGGCAAGAAGGCCATTGGCGCGGGGGCGGGCAATCCCCCCGTAGTGGTGGACGAGACCGCCAACATTGAAAAGGCGGCCATCGACATTGTAAACGGCTGCTCCTTCGACAACAACCTGCCCTGCATCGCGGAGAAGGAGGTTGTGGCGGTGGACTGCATCGCCGACGAGCTGATCCGCTGTATGACCCAGCACGGGGCCTGGCTGATGACGGATCCGGCCCAGATCCAGGCCCTCTGGGAGCTGGTGTCCAACGACAAGGGCGGTCCGGATGTCAACTTCGTGGGCAAGAGCGCCGCGTATATCCTGGAGAAGGCGGGGCTGCCCGTGCCCGACGGCGTAAAGGTCATCCTCATGGAGACGCCGGGCGATCATCCCTTCGTCCGGGAGGAGATGATGATGCCCATCCTTCCCGTCGTGCGGGCCCGCAACGTGGACGAGGCCATCGACATGGCCCGGGTTTTTGAGAACGGCAACCGGCACACCGCGATGATGCACTCCACCAACGTGGAGAAGCTGACCAAAATGGCAAAGCTGCTTCAGACCACCATTTTTGTCAAGAACGCCCCCTCCTATGCCGGCATCGGCGTGGGCGGCGAGGGCTTCACCACCTTTACCATCGCGGGCCCCACCGGCGAGGGCCTCACCTCGGCCCGGTCCTTCTGCCGGAAGCGCCGCTGCGTCATGTCCGACGCCCTGCACATCCGATAAACAGCAAAAGGAGATCCGGGTATGGATTTAGCGGCGGTAAACGCATACATCGAACGGGTCGAGCACTCGGAACACCAGGTGTCGGGGAACCTGGACGGCCCCCTCAAGGTAGGGGTGGACCTGGGCACGGCCTACATCGTGGTGGTGGTGCTGGACGAGGACAACAACCCGGTGGCCTGCGAAAAGCAGGCCGCCCGGGTGCTCCGCGACGGCGTGGTGGTGGATTTCGTGGGGGCTTCCCGCATTGTCAAGGCGCTGAAGGAAAAGCTGGAGGCCCGCATTGGACGGGAGCTGACCCAGTGTGCCATCGCCATGCCGGCGGGTACGGAGAGCAGCACAAAGACCCATGTCTATGTGGCGGAGAGCGCCGGGTTCGACGTGATCCGCGTACTGGATGAGCCCTCCGCCGCCAATGCGCTCTATCAGCTGGAAAACGGGGCCATTGTGGATATTGGCGGCGGCACCACCGGTCTGGCCGTGCTCCAGGGCGGCCGGGTGGTCCGGGTCGCGGACGAGGCCACCGGCGGCACGCACCTCACGCTGGTGCTGGCGGGGAACCTGGGCATCCCCTATGAGGAGGCCGAGGAGATGAAGATGGACCCGGCCAACCACAAGCTGGTCTTCCCCGTGGTCAAGCCTGTGATCGAAAAGATGGCCTCCATCGTCCAGAAATATATTGACACCGGCGAGACCGAGCTGCTGTATCTCTGCGGCGGTACCTGCTGCCTGGCCGGTATCGAGCAGGTCTTCGAAAAGCAGCTGGGCATTCCGGCCATCAAGCCTGACAACCCGTTCCTTGTGACGCCGACGGGGATTGCAATGAATTGCTTTTCGGAAGCATAGGGCATAAAGGAGCGGACATATGCAGCTTGGAGTTGTGATCGGCTCAGTGTGGTCCACGCGGAAGGAGGAGGGGCTGGTGGGCATGAAGCTCATGCTCGTTAAGCCGGTGAACGTCTTGGATGAGCAGGCGGCCAGCCTCCCGTTTATCGCGGTGGATACCATTGGAGCCGGAATTGGAGAGACCGTGATTGTGGTCACAGGCAGCTCGGCGCGGGCGGCGCTGATGAAGCCGCAGGCCCCGATGGACGCTGCGATTGTGGGCATTGTGGACGACAAAGAAGTGGATCAACGATACCGATAGGGGAGGCGAACGCATGCTGACCGATTTGATTCAACAGGCCGGTGTGGTGGGCGCAGGGGGAGCCGGATTCCCCACACATGTAAAGCTGAACGCCAAGGCGGAGTATTTCATCCTCAACGCGGCCGAGTGCGAGCCGCTGATTGAGACGGATAAGTATCTCTGCCGCCAGTTTGCGCCGGAGATCGTGGAGGCAGCCGTGGAGATCGGCGCGCATCTGGAGGCCAGGCATATCGTCATCGCCCTGAAACAGAAGTACCGCCGGGAGATCGAGGCCCTGACCAGGGCGATTCAGGAGAAGCATGCGCCCATTGCGATCTTCCCCATGGGCTCCTTCTATCCGGCGGGGGACGAACAGATCATGGTCCAGCAGGTCACCGGCCGCTCTGTGCCGGAGCGGGGGATCCCGCTGGCGGTAGGGGCCGTGGTGGACAATGTAGGTACGGTCAAAAACATCTATGACGCCCTGCACGGGGAACCGGTGACGGAAAAGTTCCTGTCCGTCACCGGCGAGGTGGCCCGGCCCGTTATGCTGCAGGTCCCGTTGGGGACTCCGGTTTTGTCGTGCATTCAGGCGGCCGGCCCCAAGCTCACGGAATACGCCCTCATTGCCGGCGGCCCCATGATGGGGAAGGTCTACACCGACCCGGCGGAGATCGCCGCGCTCTCTGTGACCAAGACGATGGGGAACCTTCTTCTGCTCCCCAAGGGGCACCACCTGGCTGTCCAGGCGGCGAAGCCCCTGAAGCGGATCATCCGTCTGGCCCAGAGCGCCTGCTTGCAGTGCCGCCAGTGTACCGACCAGTGTCCCCGCTACCGCATCGGGCACGATATGCAGCCTCACAAGATGATGCGGGGGATTTTCTGGGAGCCGGAAGTGCGCGATCCCGAAGAATATCTGCGCCTGTTCGGCGGCGCGGCGAATTGCAGCGAATGCGGCCTCTGCGAGATGTACGCCTGCCCCATGGGCCTCTCCCCCCGTAAGGTGAACCAGTACCTCAAGGGCCGCCTGCGGGAGCAGGGGCTTGACGCGCCCAAAAACCCGTCGCCCCAGGCGCGGGAGGCCAACCTGTCCGGACGGGCCGCCACCGAGCGCCTGGAGGCCCGCCTGGGCCTGCGGGACTATGCGCTGCACCACGACGCGGGGGACAGCTGCATCCTCTTGCAGCCGGAGCAGGTCACGCTGCCCTTCTCCCAGCACATTGGAAAGCCCGCCGTCCCGGTGAAGGCGGCGGGAGAGACGGTCCGGCGGGGCGAGCTGCTGGCCGCCGCCCCGGAGGGCGCGCTGTCGGCCCATATCCATGCCAGCATCGACGGCGTGATTGAGCGTGTGGATGCGCAATGCGCCGTAATCAGGCGAAAAGGGTGATGTTAGAGATGAGTATGGCGATTGGTGTAATCGAATTTTCGAGCATCGCTCGGGGCATTGATACCACCGATAGAATGCTCAAGGCCGCGCAGACCCGGCTGCTCAAGACCTCCACCGTGTGTCCGGGAAAGTACATCACAATCGTGAGCGGCCGGGTGGACGATGTAAAATCCTCCATGGCCGTGGGACGGCAGTACGGCGGGGAGTACGTGGTGGATACCCTAGAGATCCCTAATATCCACGCCCAGCTGCTCCCGGCCATTGTGCAGGGCACCCTGGTCGAGCGGCCGGAGGCGATTGGCGTGATGGAGTTCTACTCGGTTACAGCCGGGATCCTGGCGGCCGATACGGCGGCGAAAGCGGCCCAGATTACCCTGGTGGAGGTCAAAATCGGCTATGCGGTCGGCGGAAAGGGCGTCGTGGTTCTGACCGGCGATGTGGAGGCGGTGAACACCGCAGTCCAGAAGGCCGCGCCGGATTCTGATATGCTGTTGAAGACCTCCGTGATTGCCCGGCCCATCCCCGCCCTGCTGGAGCATCTGCTGTAATGGGCTTGTAGGCCTGTTTGAGCGCCGATGGAGGAAAAGTCTCGGATTGCCCGGCGAAACCAGCGCCGGGTCCGGTGAACGGGAATGGCGGCACAGGCTTGATAGCCTGTGCCGCTTCCGCGTTCCTGTCAGAGGATCCCACGTTAGGATTGCAGCATCTAGGTCTGGGTCAGATTGGCAGTTGCGTTCTGGGAGCTGACCCTGGGCGCTGTCACCGGCCGATGCGGGCCGTAGAGGAAGACCGCCGCGCAAAAGGCCGCCATCCAGCCCCGCCCTGCTGGAGCATCTGCTGTAATGGGCTTGTAGGCCTGTTTGAGCGCCGATGGAGGAAAAGTCTCGGATTGCCCGGCGAAACCAGCGCCGGGTCCGGTGAACGGGAATGGCGGCACAGGCTTGATAGCCTGTGCCGCTTCCGCGTTCCTGTCAGAGGATCCCACGTTAGGATTGCAGCATCTAGGTCTGGGTCAGATTGGCAGTTGCGTTCTGGGAGCTGACCCTGGGCGCTGTCACCGGCCGATGCGGGCCGTAGAGGAAGACCGCCGCGCAAAAGGCCGCCATCCAGCCCGAAGAGCGGGGCTGGATGGCGGCCTTTTCACAGGTTATATTGGCGTGTTACTGCAAATCCTCCAGAGAATCAATGGGCATTCCGAAAGAGGAAGGTGACGATCTGAGCGCGGGTGCAGTTCATATCTGGACTGAAGGCCGTGGCGGAGGTGCCGCTGGTGATGCCCTCCTTGACCGCCCACTGCACGGCGTCAGCATAGTAGGCACCGTCAGCCACGTCCACAAAGGCCCCGCTGCCAGACGCTGCGGGGGAACTGGCGGCCCGGTACAGGAGGACCACGGTCTGGCTTCGGGTCACCACCGCGTCAGGGCTGAATGTAGTGTCGGAGGTGCCTCCCGTAATGCCGTTCTCAGCCGCCCAGCGGACGGCGCCGCTATAGTATGCATTTGGATCAACGTCCACAAAGTTCACGGCATAGTCTGTGGCCGGAGAGCCGGCAGCCCGCCACAGGAACATCACCATCTGGGCCCGGGTGCAGCTCATATCGGGGCTAAAGGTGGTGTCAGAGGTGCCGCTGGTGATGCCTTCCTTGACCGCCCACTGCACCGCATCATAGTAATAGGCATCCGCAGGGACATCCTGGAAGGGCAGAGGCTCAGGCTGCTCAGGTTCTGCGGGCTTCTCAGGCTCTGTGGGGACCAGGGAGCCGGGAATGACCGCGAAGACGGACAGATTCTGAATGCCCTTCACGGTGAGCTTGTTCCCCTCCACACGGTCGGGCGCGTAATACTCACGGGAGTTGTCGGCGAGGATATGGAGGATATGGGGATTGTCGATCTTAGCCAGGCTGGGGACGGTGAACGTCAGTGTAAGCTGTCCCTTCAGGCTGTGGACGTCTTGGCCGCCCGCAGAGATGGCCACATCGAACACCGCAGCATCGCTTTTCAGCAGGTCAAGGATTTCCTGATCCTGGCTGGAAGTTTTGGAGTTGATCGCGACGTTGATGTTATCCGTTGAGGGAAGGCCGCCGACGAGCCCCTCGATTGTACGGGTGTCAAACGTAATGGTTCCGTGGCGCAGTGTCACCGTGATGCCGTTGCTGTTCGAGGCGGCTTCCGTCAGGCCACCTGACGGAAGGCTGACAGCAGTGCTGTCAGCCTTAAGGGTGATTTGCGAACCCTTGTCGGCCTTTTTCACAGCCTGCTCCATCTGAGAATTGGATATGGAACTTCCGCTGGTGCTGATAGACACGTTATCTCCAGAGCCGCTGACGCCGTTGGAGCTGCTGGAGCCACTGGAGCCGCCGGAACCGCCCGAGCCGCCAGGATTGCCGGAACTGTTTTCCGTCCACTGGGCGTAGATGGTGGCATTCGCGTCAAACACAGTCTCCCCGGTGACTCGATCGCCGCCGGTGCTCTGCGTATACCAGCCATTAAAGGTATAACCGTCCCGTGTGGGGGTAGGGAGCGTGCCCAGCTTGCCGGTTTCATCGGTGTTCAGGGCCTCCGGCGAGACGGCACCTCCGGCCGGGTCCAGCGTAATGGTGAAGGTTTCGGGGGTGGAGACGATGGTAATGGGAACCTGATCGCTGTCCATCGTATAGCTGCCCTTGGTGATCTTGCAGAAGAGATAGTGGGAGCCAACTCCCAGAGCGTCGATATCGACCGTGTAAGAGGGCTCGGTTGCGCCGTCCAGTGCGACGGGGCCTTCGCCGTTGGTCTCGCAGTACCACTGATAGGTTACGCCCTCGGTGAGGTCCACTTCCACATCCAGCGTAACCGTGGCGCCGCTGCCGGTGGAGAGGTCCGGTCCGGAGTAAGCGGGCTGCTTGACAAACATCGGGTCAAAGTCAATGCCGCTCAGGCTGTGAGTCTGGAAGTGCATCTCATAATACTTGCCGGGTCCGAAGCCCCAGCCTGCTTCATTCATTTCATAGAGAATGGCGATATCGCCGGGCTGACAGCCTCCGGCCGGCCGCGTGATTTCTGTGAGGGCGGAGTACATAAAGGGAACACCGTCATTTACCGCACCGCTGACATCAATCTTGGCTTCGTCCACCCATTCCAGGGTCATATCTGCGTCATCATTGACCCGGGCGGCAAAAATCTTGCCATTCAAGCGTTGACTGCCGGATGACTGATTGGATCCGCTCTCATTGGGACCAGTGGGGCAGGAAATCAAGAGGACGTCCTTACCCTCAGAGGTGTGGGAATATTTGATCGCGGAGATCTGGCAGTTGGAATTGGTGACAACATTGGTACGTGTCTGACCTGACCAGCTACCGCCAGAAAGGCCGTTGGATCCGGGGATATAATCAAAGTAGCTCAAACACGAGGTGTAGTTGTTGCGGGCAAAGAAGCGTAGCCTCCCATCGGAGAGCTCCACGGCCACGGATTCGGAGTTCCAGTTGGAAGGGGTCGAAACGGGATCGTCCTCACTGCGCGCCCAGCTCACACCGTCTGTAGAATAGATGAAACTGAGATATTGGGGCTGGGAGCCACCGGTGTTGTCATAGGAATAGCAGGGGAACACGATCTCGCCGCGGCTGGTGACCAGACCCCGGGAGGGAGCCACCAGATAGGCGCGCTCACTGGCGCTCTTCAGGGGGATCAGGGAGGGGTCGCTCCAGCTTTCACCGCCGTCTGTGGAGGTCACCAGGTACAGATAGCTGGTGCGCTGCACCTTAAAGGGGGAGTCGGAGAAGAAGAGATTGCTGTTGACCTCCCCGCCGTTATAGGTGCCTGTCACATTGAAGTGGCCGTCCACAGAAAGACCCTCCACTTCGGTATCGCCGGCTATGCTTTTAATGGTTCCAGAGCTCTGGTCCAGATAATACTCGTATGTGTAAGTTGCGTTGTTCCCGCCGGTTTCGCTGCCGTATGTATCGGTAGAGAGAAGCAGACGATCCTGCGCATCAAAGCCGCTCTCCTTGGCGGGCCATAGGTTGTTTTGACCATTTAATGCCACGCCATAGGGATAGAGGTCCGCCAGCAGGTAGATGGTCTCGCTGCCGGTGTCCTCGTCATACACAACCGCCACAGAGGGGTCGATAAAACAAGTGGAGCCGCTGCCGCTGTATTCATTCCCGTTATCGCCCAGGTAGTTGGCGAAGCTGTAGGACCAGGTTGCTCCGTTGTCCGTGGAGCGGGAGACGATCGTGTCCAGACCGCCGCCGTCATAGGTCGTGTTCCAGCGGGCGTCGGCAGTGGCCAGCAGGGTGCCGTCCCGGAGCGTGACCAGGCCAGGGATGCGGAAGCTGTCGCTGCCCGCAGTGTTTGGATTGTGTTCAAAGGGCTGGCCTTGGGTGGTTCCCGGATCGGGCCTGGGCGAGACATCCAGCGCGAGCGCGTGGACTGGGAGCAGCGTCAGGCACAGCGCGGCGGAAAGGGCAGCGCCGCAGATACGTCGTTTCACAGGGAGTCCTCCTTACATGTTGTTTCAGATTTTCCTGGATGTACACATGTGGTTCCAACAGGAATCAATGGCAAAGCTCCTGTTGAACGGGATGCTCCCCCCCCTTCCTTGCCCCATAGAGTTAGCGCACATTTTATGGCTGGACGGTGGATTGGGCATCTGTCCAGCTGCGCGGCAAAAAGAGCAGCTGTCATCCTGAACCGAAGCGGAAAGAACCATGGGAGGGGGCTCTGACGGTCGAGGAAAACACCTGCTCTGACGGGCCGATACCGTGGAACATGCAGAATATAGAAAAAGCTTTGCGCTGCCCCTGATAAATGCGGTCCCCAAAGGCGCTCAGAGCTTTATAGTTTTTCGCTTTACGTAACACAAAAATGATGGAAACCTACGCTATGAAAATATGTGTGGTGTCAATCATTTTGGAGCAGCCGGTTCGATCCACGGCTCCCGGATCAGCGGCAGGCTCTGGGGGCATAGCGCTACGGAGTAAACGAAACGGGCGGAAAGGAAAACGAAAGTATCCGGCGCAGCGCGAGGATACCGATAGATAAAAATTTGTCTGGAAAAGCAGAAAATCGAGTTGTTTGATATGGTGTTTTAGACCAAAGTATGGATCTATACACCGTTATAAATTTGGAACTTTTGTCAATTATAAACGAAAGTATATCCTGTGTCAAGGACGTTTTTTAAGAAAACAAAATAAAAATTTTTTGATCATATTAAAAGCAAGAAAAGCCGCTATTTTAGAATAAAAGGGGTCATAAATGCCGGCGTTGCAGCCTTGATAGAATTCACTTGGAGAACGCTTTGCAAACAGCCACTGGTTTCCGGCGTTGCTGCGGTAATCCATATGGTCATCAACCAGGGGGGTCGCTCGTTACGAAAACGGTTGGGATAATCACACAGAGCCCGGGGAATTTGGCTGGGAAATTGTGAGTGAAGCAGGGCAGGGGGGACAGGCGTTCTTACCTCGTAGCAATGTGTGGACGGGAAGCATTCATGAAAGGATACGGAGGGAGTCCGGGCATGAATCGATGAGGCGTAATGCCGTTTGGAGACTAAGGAATTCCATTCGGTCGTTCTGGAACGTACAATCATGCGCTAAATGATACGGTGGGCGTCTGTGATAAAATGTATTGCTATAACCCCTGCTATGGCAGGAGCGGGAATCGTGTCAAAGGGGGACTGTGCCCCTCTTTTACGTTTAAGAGCCTGCCCGCAGGCGGCATTTTGCTGAAAACGCACTCGGTCTTACGATTTTACAGACAGACGAAGCGCCCCCGCCGGACGGCTTGTCCGGCGGGGGCGCTCTCGTTTGGGCTGACAGTTGTCATTCGATGTCGATGGGCTCCACCTCGATGGGGGTTTCGGCGTGGTACTTTTTGGCGGACCGGTTCACGGTGAAGATGGCCCACAGGTCGCATACGCCCACATAGAGGAACACGATTCCGATGATCACCACCACGGTTTTGGCGGCCATATAGGGGTGGAAGAGGATGAGAAGGCCCAGGGCAATGGCGGCCACAGCCATCAACAGGGCCACCCACCACTTGGCGTAGCGGTAGCGGCGCAGCTCAAAGGACCGCTTGACGCTGAGCATACTCACAATGATGATAAACAGGCCCATCAAAACGGGCAGCAGGGAGAGGAGCAGCACGGGCCGGGTGAGGAAGAACACCCCCAGCGCCGCAGCCACCACCCCCACCACCATCTGGAGGGACAGCGCGGCGGTGCGCTCCTTGCCCAGCAGGAAGGCCAGGATGGCGATCAGGCCGTAGACAAGCAGCACCGCGCCGATCACATAGCAGATGACGCTACTGGTGGTGCCCGGCCAGCCTACCAGCACCACGCCCAGCGCCAGATAGAGGATCGCGGCCATCACCGCATTGAACTTCAGCTTTTTGACAGCCCTTTCCCCCTCGGTATGGGGGGCCTTTTTGTCTCTCATAGGAAAACTCCTTTCTGTGAGAAATAATATACCCCACAGGCAGGAAAAAGTCATTAGACACTCGGCAGAAAATGTTGGGATTCAGGACCAGCCCTTGCAGACGTCGATCCACCCGGCGCTGTTGGCCAGCCCGGCCAGCTCCTCACAGGTGAGCCGCACGGCGGAGGCCGCGTTCCCGGCGGCGGGGTACACGATATCGAACCGCCGGAGAGAGACATCCAGGTAGGCTGTGACCGCCGGGCTCTCAATGGCGAAGGGGCACACGCCGCCCACGGCGTGACCGGTGAAGTGCTCCACCTGCCCGGGGGTGAGCATGGTGGCCTTGCAGTGGAACTGCGCCTTATACTTGCTGTTGTCGATCCGGGCGTCCCCGGCGCAGACTACCAGCACACAGCCCTCCCCCACTGCAAAGGAGAGAGTCTTGGCGATCCGGGCGCCCTCACAGCCCAGGGCCTGGGCAGCCAGCTCCACCGTGGCGCTGGAGACCTGGAACTCCTGAATGCGATCTCCATAGCCCCGGGCCTCCAGATAGGCCCGGCACGCCTCAATCGACATGGGACTGCCCTCTGGCCCCGGCCTTGGCCAGGAACCGGTCTACGGTGATCACAAAGCGCTCGTGGGTCCCTCCGCCGATGGGCCCCGCCTCATCAAAGGCCTGGACGGACAGGGTGATCCGCTTGCCCTCCACGGCCGTGACTTGGGCCTCCGCCCAGACCTTCCTGCCGATGGGAGTGGCGGCGTCATGGGTCACCTCCAGGCGGGTGCCCACCGTGCCCTGCCCGGCTTCCAGCCCGGCCTGGACGGCGTTGACGGCGGCGTTTTCCATCAGGGCCACCATAAAGGGGGTGGCGAAGACGGGCACCAGGCCGCTCCCCACGGCGTCGGCAGTGTTCTGCGGCGTGACCACGCTCTCGGCGCGGCCCGCTTGTCCTACGGTAACAGGCATATGTTGTAAGCTCCTTTCGGAAAGAGTGCTTTTATTGTACACCCGGCAGGGGAGCATGGCAAGGAAAAAACGCGGCCCCAAAGGGGCCGCGTCAGGTATTCAGACTGCGGACCGGCCGCCGCTCCGGGCCGGGGCGGCGGGGGATGCCTCCTGCACGGCGGAGGCGCCGTCTCCGCTTGCCAGCGACTCCCGCTGCTCGTCGTCCAATGCGCTCTTCCACAGCCGGGGATCCGGTTTGGGCTTGCGCATGGCTATGGCCAGCCGGTAGCTGTCCGGATCATGGCGCATCAGGTAGCGCAAATCTTCGTCGGGCACCTTGTCCCCCGCCGTGATCCGGGCGGCGATGGTCTGACAGGTATCCAGCTCCTTCATGGACTTGTCCAAAAAGTCCAGCATGGCCTCGTCGCTGCTCTTGGCGTTCTGCTCCTGCCGGGCCTGCTCCTGGATGCGCCGGTTCTGCTCCTCCACAAAGGCCAGCGCCTGCCGGGACAGGGTCATCCGGTCGGCCTTCATCTGGGCCCGGGCGGCCCGGGCCGGGGTGCCTGTCCGCACGGCCTTCTGAGCCGCCTGAGTGACCGCTCCGTTCCGCCCCGCGCGGCCTGTTCCGCTCAGCTCCATATCGCTGTCCTCCTCCTCTCTTCTCCTGGCCGTTTCGATTGGTTCTTATTGGTTTTATCGGCTGAAAGGGCGGTCCGGTTAAGGCCGGCGGGAAAAATAGCGGGCCCGGGGGCGGTTTTCTGTAAAAACCGTCCCCGGGCCGGAAGTCCTTCTGCCTGCGCCCGCTATATGGAGAGCCGCTTGGTCAGCGTGACGGCCCGGGCCCCCGGGCCGATGTGGCAGGCCACGCTGAGCGAGAGGGGGTCCATATGGATCTGGTAGCCGGGGAAAGCGGCCTCCAGCTCCGCCAGCCACTCCTGGGCCTCCTCCCGGGAGCCGGTGTAGGCCGCATCCAGTAAGAAATCATCGCCGGAGCAGCCGGGGAAGTCCCGGACCATCACCTCGCGGATGACGTCGATCATGATCTTTTTTGCCGATTTCCAGCCCCGGGCCTTGGCATAGGCGTCCAGCTTCTCTCCCTTGATCCGCAGCACCGGCTTCAGATTGAGCACGGTGCCGATGGCGGCGGCGGCCGGGGTGCAGCGGCCCCCTTTTTTCAGGTATTTCAGGGTATCAACCGTAATATAGATGTCGGAGTCGAACTTGACGGCTTCCAGGATCCCCCGGATTTCAGCGGCGCTCTTTCCGGCGGCGGCCAGAGCGAGGGCGTCCTGTACCGAACGGCGCTGGGTCACTGAGATGCGCTGGTTGTTGACCACCTGGACCCGGCCGTCGTAGTCCTGGGCCAGCATGGCCGCCGTCTCGCAGGAGCTGCTCAGTCCACTGGACATGGGGATGTGGACCAGCTCGTCATAGGACTGGAGCACCTTGTCCCACAGGTCGGTGACATCCCCCGGCGCGGGCTGGGTGGTCTTCACGTCGGCGTCTGCGGCCAGGTGCCGGTAAAATTCCTCCTGACTCAGAGTGATGTCCTCCAGGTAGAGGGCCTCATTGATATAAAAGGGCATGGGCAGCACATAGATGCCGAGCTCTTTGCCCTCCTGCTGGGTGATTCCGCTGTTGCTGTCGGTGACAACTGCTACTTTGCCCATAATAAACCTCTCTTGTATCACAATCTGAACGCTCTCCAACGGTGTTCCGGCATCCTATTATATAGGATATTATATCGGAATCCCGGAAAAAGTCAAGGACTCCGGGGCGGCGGGTCTGTCTGCACGGAAACTGGCCCGCCTTTTGTAAAGATTTGTTTTTACAACCGGCGGGCGGGTATGCTATAATGGCATTATCGGCAGGACGGGGAGCGGGGGTGGCTATGTACAACCGAATGAACATGTTTTCCATCAGTCTGGCGCAGATTCAGCGCTTTCTGGTGGCGGCGGAGCTGCTGAACTTCACCAAGGCGGCGGAGGAGCTCAACCTGACCCAGCCGGTGATGAGCAAGAGCATTGCGGCCATTGAGCACGCCCTGGGCCTGATTCTGTTTATCAGGGAGCGGGGGACGGTGACCCTGACCCCGGCGGGGCGGCATCTCTTCCAGTTCTGGTCGGCCATGATGCCCACCATTGAGCATAACATCATCAAGGCCCACGTGCTCCAGAAGGGGACCTTCGGCCAACTGGCGGTGGGCATTCACAACTTTTATGATCTGAGCTATTTTTTCATGCCCATCATCAACCGCTTTCGCCAGAAGTACCCGGAGGTGGCCCTGTCCGTCCTGTGCTTCAGCTTTCCGGAGCTCCGGCACCGGGTGCTCAACGGCCAGCTGGACGCCGCCTTCACCTCCCGCTTCGAGGGGGACGACATCCGGGAGACCTGTGCGGACAGCCTGGAGGTCCGGGATCTGCTCTACTTTCCCCTCAGCGTGAACATGCTCCCCAGCAACCCCCTGGCGGTCAAGGACCGGATCGCCGTGGAGGACCTGCGCTATCAGCGCTTTATCGTTCACTCGCCCGCCAAGGTGCCCACCTACAAGACCCTCATCGACAACATGTGCATGGAGGCTGGCTTCATTCCCACGGTGGATGTCTATATCCAGGACGCCACCTCCTTCGCCCTGAGCCTGGACAGCGACGACAAGGTCTATGTAGTGGACCGGGCGGCGAAGATCGAGCCCGGGATCCCCGTCCGGAGCTTCGATCTGGAGGGCACCCGGAGCGGTGTATCCCTGGTCTGGAGCAAAAAGTGCGCCGCGCCCTCTCTCCCGCTGCTTCTGGAGGAGACGGAGCTATTTTTCCGGGAGCACCCGGATCCCTACTGCGGCATATAATCAGGGCATTTTTCGCTTTTTTCAAAGAAACTGCAAACGATTTTCGGAACATGCGTTTTTGGAATGCGGAGATAACTTTTTGCAATTTCACAAATGTTCCTTGTCCTGATATGATAAGGAGCGAAAAAAAGCGGGGGGCATATCTGTGCACATTGCCCATTCAGCGGGGCATACCGCGGCGGAGCACGCTCAGCTGCGTGGAATAAATGCCAAATTTGCGTATGCTTGATGAGGAGGATGACAATGAAAAAGTCAAAGCTCATGGCATTGCTGCTTGCGGCAGTCATGGTGTTCGCCCTGGCCGTGACCGGCTGCTCCGGCGGCGGGGAGTCTGCCGGCGGAGGCGCGGCATCCGGCGGCGGAACCACCGGCGGCGCGACTGAGCCCGCCGGAGGCGGCGATGCCCCTGCCGCTCCTGCCGGGGACAAAGAGGAGATCCTGGTGGGCTATGTGGCCCCCTTCACCGGCCCCCTGTCCTGTTTTGTGGTGGCCTATGACTGGGTGGAGGACCAGTGCCTGGAGGTCATCAACCAGGAGGGCGGTATTTACATCGAGTCCTATGGCAAGAACCTGCCCGTCCGCGTGATCACCGGCGACTCCGAGAGCGATCCCACCAAGGCCACCGAGGTGGCCACCAAGATGGTCCTGGACGACAAGGTGGACATCCTTATGGGCGCCTGGACCCCCGACACCACCAGCCCCGTCTCTGCGGTGGCCGAGCGGTACTCCGTCCCCGCCCTGATGGTCAACACCCCCGCCGACTCCTGGCTCACCGGCGGGCCCTTCGAGTGGGCCACCGGCATCATGTTCTACCAGGATGGGATGCTCAGCGACTACATCGACGCCTGGGATAAGCTGGACACCAACAAGAAGGTGGGCTACATCTTCGACAGCGAGGTGGACGGCGTCACCATGTCCGCCAAGATGAACGAGCTGTTGCCCGGCCGCGGCTACGAGATCGTGGATCCCGGCCGGTTCCCCTCCACCACCACCGACTACACCAACATCATCACCCAGCTGAAGAACGCCGGCTGCGACATTATCGTGGCCAACCAGATCACCCCCGCCTTCACCACCTGCTGGCAGCAGTTCTTCCAGCTGGGCTACATCCCCAAGGTCATGACCATCGGCAAGGCCGAGCACTTCGACACCGACGTGGTGGCCCTGGGCGAGGGCTACGGCGAGGGCCTGATGAGCGAGGTTCTGTGGGATCGCAGCTTCCCCTTCACCTCTCCGCTGCTCAACATCTCCTGCGAGGACATCTGCGCCAAGTGGGAGGCCGAGAAGGGCACCCAGTTCCCCGCCACCATCGGCTATGACGTGTCCGGCTTCGAGGTCCTCCAGGACGCCCTCTCCCGCTGCAAGGACCTGGAGCCCGCCACCATCCGGGACGCCATCCTGGCCACCGACATCGACAGCATCTACGGCCACCTGTCCTTTGACGAGAACAACGTGGCCGCCGTGCCCTGCGTCACCTGCCAGTGGGTGAAGGGCGAGACTTGGGAGTACGAGAAGACCATCGTGGGCGCCGGCTCCTTCGACGTGATTGCCACTGTGGATCCCATCTACATCCCCAACCACAACTGATTCCGGCCCCTGCGGGGAACCGGCCGGACGGACTTCCATCAACGACAGAACCTGGGCGCTGCCCGGCGCGGTGCGCCGGGCAGCGCCCAAAACGAAACCGGGAGAAACGGAGGGGAAGCGTGTGGCTCCCATACTGACAGTGGAGGATTTGGGGATTTCCTTTGGAAGCAACCACGTCCTGAAATCGGTCAACTATACCCTGGAGGAAAACGAAATTCTGGGCGTCATCGGTCCGAACGGCGCGGGCAAGACGGTGATGCTCAACATCCTGACCGGGATGCTCAAGCCCACCAAGGGCAAGGTGAGCTTCAACGGCGAGGATATTACGGGAAAGAGCGTCAATGAGCGGGTGCGCCTGGGCATCGGACGGACCTTCCAGATCCCCCGGGCCTTTGAGAAAATGACGGCCTATGAGAACGTCATGACCGGCGGCGTCTTCGGCGACGGGCTGAGCGAGCGCCAGGCCGGGGATCGGGCGGTTGAGATTTTGGAAATGATAGGCCTCAGCGAAAAGAGCATGGCGTTTGCCGGAAAGCTGAGCCTTTTGGATAGAAAGCGGCTGGAGATCGGCGTGGCGCTGGCCTCCGGGCCCAAGCTGCTTCTCTTTGACGAGGTGGCCGGCGGCCTCACGGAGTCGGAGGTCAGCGATATCCTGGCCATTGTCCAGCGCATTAAGGCCGAGGGCTACAGCGTCATCTGGATCGAGCACGTCATCCAGACCATGCTCAAGGGCACCGATCGGGTGCTCCTGCTGGCGGACGGCCGGGACATCCTGGCCGGGCTCCCGGCGGAGGTCATGGCCTCCGAGGAAGTGGAGCGCATCTATCTGGGGGTGAAGAAGAGCCATGGCTGAGGAGTATCTCCTGCGTGTGGAGGATGTGGATGTGCGCTACGGCGACTTCCTGGCCGTCCACGACATCAATATGAAGTTTCAGAAGGGCGCCATTACGGCGGTGATCGGGGCCAACGGCGCGGGCAAGTCCACCCTGCTCAACGCCGTGATGGGGACCAACCGGCCCAGCAAGGGCAAGGTCTTCTTCAAGGACGAGGACATCACCGGCCTGCGCACCAGCCTCATCGTCCGCCGGGGCATCACCATGAGCCCGGAGGGCAGCGAGGTCTTCGAGGGCATGAGCATCCGGGAAAACCTGCTCATGGGGGCCTATACCCCTGGGCCCCGGAAAAAGAGGGCCGAGCTGATGGACAAGGTGTACCAGCTCTTCCCGGTCCTCAAGGAGAAGGAGAAGCAGCTGGCCAGCTTCCTCTCCGGCGGCCAGCGGCAGATGCTGGCCATCGCCCGGGCCATCATGTCCGACCCGGACCTCATCATCTGCGACGAGATCTCCCTGGGCCTGGCCCCGGTGGTCATCGGGGACATCTACGAAAAGCTCCACGAGATCAACGAGGCGGGCATGACCGTGGTCCTGGTGGACCAGGAGGTCCACCGCAGCCTGGAGAACTCCCACTACAGCTATGTCATGGTCAAGGGCGGCGTGGTGATGGAGGGTCCCTCCGGCGAGCTGCCCGAGGACGAGGTCAAGGACGCCTATTTCGGCATCAACAAATACGCATAGAGAGGGGGAGAAGAAGCATGGATCTCGCACTGCTGACCCAGTCCATCGTGACGGGCATTCTGCTGGGCGGCCTGTACGCCATTGTGGGCGTGGGCCTGTCCCTCATCTTCGGCATCATGGGCCTGACCAACATCGCCCACGGCAACCTGATGATCCTCTGTTCGTTCCTCATCATGGTCTTTGCGTCCGTCTTCTCCAACAATATCCTGCTGGCCCTGATCTTCACCATCGTGGTGATGATGGTGGTGGGCTTCCTGCTCCAGAATTTCCTGGTCAACAAGGTGATCGACAAGGGGGCGGAGCCCGCCCTGCTGGTGACCTTCGGCCTGTCCATCATCATCCAGAACGCCCTGACCCTGAAGTTCGGGGCGGACGCCCGCTCCATCGACAGCGCCGTGGCCAACATGAACGTGGTGGCCACCAAGTACGTCTCCATCTCGGGGGCCTACCTGCTCAACTTCGTGGTGGCGGTGATCGTCATTCTGGCCCTGACCATGCTGATCAAGCACACCTATCTGGGCCGGGCCATCCGGGCGGCCTCCGACAACGTGCGGGCCGCCGAGCTGATGGGGGTCCACACCAAGCTCATCTACTCGGTGACGATGTGTATCGCCATGGTCACCGCCTGCATCGCCGGCCTGCTGGTGGGCAACACCTTCGTCTTCTACCCCTATTCGGGCACCCAGTACCTGATCATCGCCTTCGGCGTGGTGGTCATCGGCGGTATGGGGAGCATTGGCGGCACCCTGCTGGGCGGCGTGATCCTGGGTCTGGCCCAGCTGCTGGGCTCCTATTTCTTCGGCACCGGCTATCAGATCTTCGCCGGCTACATTGTGATGCTGATTCTGCTGACGGTCAAGCCTGCGGGCCTGCTGTCCAACATGAAGCGCAAGTAGGGGGGCAGAGGGATGAAAGAACAGAAAAATACCGCCCAGATCATCAAATGGGTGGTGGTGGCCGCCGTCCTGGTCGTCCTGTTTACCGGCTTCGCCTGGGGCAGCAGCTATGTGGTCAACATCCTGCGGCTGTTTTTCCTCTATCTGGCCCTGGCCCAGATGTGGAACCTCCTCAGCGGCTATACCGGCCTGGTCTCCCTGGGCCAGCAGGCTTTCGTGGGCCTGGGCGGCTACGCCGTGGCCGTCATGTCCCAGGTGTATCAGATGCCCATTATTCTGGGCGTGCTCACCGCCGTTGTGGTCAGCGTGATCTTCGCCCTGGTGATCTCCCTGCCTATCTTTA
>CANSQX010000003.1 GCA_947649225.1 uncultured Flavonifractor sp. | reverse complement strand
ACCGCGGCGGCTATGTCTACCACGGCCGCGTGAAGGCTCTGGCCGAGGGCGCCCGCGAGGGCGGCCTGCAGTTCTAAGGGAGGAGGAAGTAACAAATGGCTAGATTTGAGAGAGAGCCCAGCGAGTTCGTTGAGAAGCTGGTCTATCTGAACCGCGTATCCAAGACCGTCAAGGGCGGCCGCGTGGCCAAGTTCTCCGCCCTCATGGTGGTGGGCGACGAGAAGGGCCGCGTGGGCTTCGGCCTGGGCAAGGCCGCTGAGGTCCCCGAGGCCATCCGCAAGGGCATTGAGGACGCCAAGAAGAACATGATTACCGTGTCCCTGTCCGGCACCACCATCCCCCACGAGGTGATCGGTGAGTTCGGCGCCGGCCGCGTGCTGATGAAGCCCGCCGCCCCCGGTACCGGCGTCATCGCCGGCGGCCCCGTCCGTGCCGTGATGGAAGCCATCGGCATCAAGGACATCCGTACCAAGTGCCTGCGCTCCAACAATCCGCAGAACGTGGTCTCCGCCACCTTCCAGGGCCTGAAGTCCCTGCGCACCCCCGAGGAAGTGGCCCGCGTCCGCGGCAAGAGCGTGGAAGAGATCTTGGGTTAAGGAGGGTCAAAAATGGCTAATCTGAACATTAAGCTGGTCAAGAGTCTCAACGGCCGCATCGCCAAGCACAAGGCGACCGCCGAGGCCCTGGGCCTCCGCAAGATCGGCGACGCCACCGTGCAGCCCGACAACGAGGCTACCCGGGGCAAGATCGCCCACATCGGCTACCTGCTCCAGGTTGTCGAGGAAAAGTAAGGGAGGCAACGACATGAATCTGCATGAACTTTCCCCCGCCGCCGGTTCCACCACCAAGGCCTACCGCAAGGGCCGGGGCGCCGGTTCCGGCAACGGCAAGACTGCCGGCCGGGGCCACAAGGGCCAGTGGGCCCGCTCCGGCGGCAGCGTCCGCGTGGGCTTCGAGGGCGGCCAGATGCCTCTGGCCCGCCGCCTGCCCAAGCGGGGCTTCCACAACATTTTCGCCAAGCCCCTGGAGGCCATCAATGTCTCCGCCCTGGAGAAGTTCGAGGACGGCGCTGTGGTCGACGCCCAGGCCCTGCTGGAGAAGGGCGTCCTGTCCAAGTGCCAGTACGGCGTTAAGATCCTGGGCAACGGCGAGATCTCCAAGAAACTGATTGTAAAGGCTTCCGCTTTCTCCGCCTCCGCCAAGGAAAAAATCGTGGCTGCCGGCGGTAAGTGGGAGGTGGTCTGATTATGATTCAGACCATCCGCAACGCCTGGGCGGTGCCCGAGTTGAGAAAGAAGATCCTCTTCACCATTATGGCGCTGCTGATCTTCCGGCTGGGCTCCGCAATCCCCGTCCCCTATATCGACTCCAACGCCCTCCGGGACTATATGCAGACCCAGAGCGGCACCATCCTGGGCCTGATGAACGCTATGAGCGGCTCCGCCTTCTCCATGGCAACCATCTTTGCCCTGTCCATCCAGCCCTATATCAACAGCTCGATCATCATCCAGCTGCTGACCGTCGCCATTCCCGCCCTGGAGCGGCTCCAGAAGGAGGGCGGCGAGGAGGGCCGGAAGAAGCTCGCCTCCATCACCCGGTACACCACCGTGGCCATCGCCCTGCTCCAGGGCTTCGGCTACTATAGCCTGGTCAACAGCTACGGGCTGGTGAACGGCGGCGCCCTGCCTGGGATCTGGGTGGGCATCGTGATCATCCTGTCCTTCACCGCCGGCTCCGCCTTCCTGATGTGGCTGGGTGAGCAGATCACCGAGTTCGGCATCGGCAACGGCATCTCCATCATCCTGTTCGCCGGCATCGTCTCCCGCGGGCCCGCCATGATCCAGACCATGATCACCGGCGTGCGCAACTGGCGCAACCCCCTCACCGACGCCCAGCTGGCCCAGATGACCCAGACCCAGATCGACAACCATTTCGTGCTGGCCGGGTGGGCCGTGCCCCTGGTGATCATCGGCATGATCGCCCTGGTGGTCTTCATCGTATTCATCCAGAACGCCGAGCGCCGCATCCCCGTTCAGTACGCCAAGCGCGTGGTGGGCCGGAAGATGTACGGCGGCCAGGCCAGCCACATCCCCATGAAGGTGAGCATGTCCGGCGTCATGCCCATCATCTTCGCCCAGGCCATCGCCTCCCTCCCCGCCACCATCGGCATGTTCGTGCCGTCGGCCCAGGTGGAGGGCTCCGGCTGGAACACCTTCCTCAAGTGGTTTGACACCAGCAGCGTGTTCTATATCGTGGTCTATTTCCTGCTGATCCTGGGCTTCAGCTATTTCTACGCCACCATGCAGTTCAACCCGGTAGAGGTGGCCAACAACCTGAAGAAGAACGGCGGCTTTATCCCCGGCTTCCGTCCGGGCAAGCCCACCGCCGACTTCATCCACAAGGTGCTCAATAAGATCACCCTGTTCGGCGCCATCTACCTGGCCATTATCGCCATCGTCCCCCTGATCACCGGCAGCGCCATCGGCGCCAGCAACCTGGCCATCGGCGGCACTTCCGTCATCATCGTGGTGGGCGTGGCTCTGGAGACCGTCAAAACCATGGAGGCCCAGATGCTCATGCGGCACTACAAAGGCTTCCTGGAGTAAAAGAGGGTGACGGGAGTTATGAAGCTGATCCTGCTGGGCGCGCCCGGCGCCGGAAAGGGAACCCAGGCCGCCATTATCAGCCAGCGGCTGGGGATCCCCACCATCTCCACAGGCAATATCCTCCGGGCTGCCGTGAAGAACGGCACCCCTGTGGGCCTGAAGGCCAAGGCCTTCATGGACGCAGGCCAGCTGGTCCCCGACGAGGTGATCCTGGGGATCGTGGAGGAGCGGCTGGCCCAGAGCGACTGTGCAAACGGCTATGTTCTGGACGGCGTGCCCCGCACCATCGCCCAGGCCGAGTCTCTGGAGCGGGACGGCATCCATTTCGACGCCGTGCTCTCCATTGAGATTGCCGATGGGGAGATCGTCAGGCGCATGAGCGGCCGCCGGGCCTGCCACGACTGCGGGGCCACCTACCACGTGGTCTCCGCCCCGCCTAAGACGGAGGGGAAGTGCGACCAGTGCGGCGGCGAGCTCCTCCTGCGGGAGGACGACAAGCCGGAGACCGTCCGCCGCCGTCTGGAGATCTACCACGCAGAGACCGAGCCCCTCAAGGACTTTTATCAAGCCAGAGGGAACCTCCGTCCGGTGGAAAACCAGCCCACCATTGAGGCCACCACCCAGCGGGTGATGGCCGCCCTGGGGATGTGATGGGCGTGGAGATGATTTCCCTCAAATCGCCCCGGGAGATCGCGCTGATGCGCCGGGCCGGGCGGGTCACTGCCCAGGCCCGCGCCCTGGCGGGTCAAATGGTCCAGCCCGGCGTGACTACCCTGGAGATCGATACCGCCGTGCGGAAGTTTATCGAGAGCCAGGGGGCGAAGCCCTCGTTCCTGGGCTACGGCGGGTTTACCGGGTCGGCCTGCATCTCGGTCAACGAGCAGGTGATCCACGGCATTCCCGGCCGCCGCCGCCTGAAGGAGGGCGACATCGTCAGCATCGACGTGGGCGCCTTCCTGGAGGGCTTTCACGGCGACTGCGCCGCCACCTACCCCTGCGGAGCGGTCAGCGAGGAGGCCCTGCGCCTCATCGCAGCCACCCAGCAGAGCTTTTGGGAGGGCATCCGGATGGCCCGGGCGGGAAACCGGGTCCGGGACATCTCCCACGCGGTGCAGGCCTATGTGGAGGAGCGGGGCTACTCCGTGGTGCGGGACTTCGTGGGTCACGGCGTGGGCGTCAAGCTCCACGAGGCCCCGGAGGTCCCCAACTTCGGCCCCGCAGGCCACGGCCCCAGGCTCCAGCCCGGCATGACCATCGCCGTGGAGCCCATGGTCAACGCCGGGGGCTGGCAGGTCAAGGTCCTGCGGGACGGCTGGACTACCGTCACTGCCGACGGGTCCCTGGCCGCCCACTACGAGAACACCATCCTCATCACCGACGGGGAGCCGGAGGTGCTGACGGTCACGGAGGACGGGGCCTATGTTTGATTACACGGGCCAGATTGTCCAGGCCGCGGCCGGACGGGACAAGGGCGGGCTCTTCTGCGTGGTCGGCGTGGATCAGGCGCACGCGCGCCTGCTGCTGGCCGACGGGAAGCGCCGCCGGACCGCCCGGCCCAAGGCAAAGAAGCTGGGTCATGTCAATATGCTGACAGACGCCCGGCACGCGTATGACCACCCCGCCATACAGAGGCTGAAGCAGGGGGAACCCCTGTCCGACAGAGAGCTGAGAAGGGCGCTGGCCGCCTTCAAGGGAGATGAAAACGCTTGGCAAAGGACGATATGATCGAGGTAGAGGGAGTCGTGGTCGAGTCCCTTCCCAATACCACCTTTCATGTGGACATTGGAAACGGCCACATCATTCTGGCCCATATCTCCGGAAAGCTCAGGATGAACTTTATCCGCATCCTGCCCGGCGACAAAGTGACGGTCCAGATGTCCCCCTACGATGTGACCCGCGGCAGAATCACCTGGCGCAGCAAATAACCTGCTTTCTTTTTCAAAAGAAAGCAGGCAAAGAAAACTTTGATGCGCCGTCTGGTGACGGCGTGGAGAAGTTTTCGCCCGCCTTTTTCAAAAGGCGGCAGGGTCCAGGGGCGGCGCCCCTGGGCAGGGCTTGGGGCGGCAGCCCCAACCACCGGCTCCTTCCCAAGGAGCCCGTTCACGATCAACGACCGGCGCGGAGCCGTTGGAGCGAGCGCAGCCCCTCTCCCGCCCCCCACCACCGTCCGGAACCCAGCGAAGCGGTTCCGGGCTGGAGCGGAGGAGCAGGGCGGATATCCGGCTGAAAGCCGGACACAGCGGCGCGGACTTTGCGGCGGCGAGGGGCCTTGCCCCCGCCGTGCCGGGGCCATCAGGCTATCAGGAGGTTTACGATTATGAAAGTCAGACCGTCCGTGAAGCCCATGTGCGAGAAGTGCAAGATCATCAAGCGCAAGGGCAAGGTCATGGTTATTTGCGAAAACCCCAAGCATAAGCAGAGACAAGGTTAATAGGAGGTGCTGAAACAGTATGGCACGTATTGCTGGCATTGACTTGCCGAAGGATAAGCGGGTCGAGATTGGCCTGACCTATATTTACGGCATCGGGCGCACCAGCGCCAATAAGATTCTGGCCGAGGCCGGGATCAATCCCGACACCCGCGTCAAGGACCTGACCGAGGCCGACGAGGCCAAGCTGCGCGAGATCATCGGCCATAGCTACACTGTGGAGGGCGACCTCCGCCGGGATGTGGCGATGGACATCAAGCGCCTGACCGAGATCGGCTGCTACCGGGGCATCCGGCACCGCAAGGGCCTGCCTGTCCGCGGCCAGCGCAGCAAGACCAACGCCCGCACCCGCAAGGGTCCGAAGCGTACGGTCGCAAACAAGAAGAAGTAAGGGAGGGATTACACAATGGCTGCAAATACCAAGGGCAAGAAAGTGGTGCGCAAGCGCCGCGAACGCAAGAACATCGAGAAGGGCCAGGTGCATATCCGCTCCTCCTTCAACAACACCATGGTCACTGTGACCGATATGGGCGGCAACGCCCTGTCCTGGGCCTCCTCCGGCGGGCTGGGCTTCCGGGGCTCCCGGAAATCCACCCCCTTCGCCGCCCAGACCGCCGCCGAGACCGCCGCCAAGGCGGCCATGGAGCACGGTCTGAAGATCGTGGAGGTCTATGTGAAGGGCCCCGGCGCCGGCCGTGAGGCCGCCATCCGCGCACTCCAGGCCGTGGGTCTGGAGGTCACCCTGATCAAGGATGTGACCCCCATCCCCCACAACGGCTGCCGCCCGCCCAAGCGCCGCCGCGTGTAAGAGTAAGGAGGAGAACAGATTATGGCTAGATATACCGGAGCAGTCTGCCGCCAGTGCCGCAGAGAGGGCCAGAAGCTCTTCCTGAAGGGCGACCGCTGCTACACCGACAAGTGCGCTATCGAGCGCCGCCCCTTCGCCCCCGGGATGCATAACCAGGGCCGCACCAAGAAGCTGTCCGAGTACGGCATGCAGCTACGCGAGAAGCAGAAGGCCCGCCGCTATTACGGCGTGCTGGAGAGCCAGTTCGCCAAGTACTACGAGATGGCCGCCAACAAGAAGGGCGTCACCGGCGACAACCTCCTCTCGATCCTGGAGACCCGCCTGGACAATGTCATCTACCGCCTGGGCTTCGCCATGAGCCGGCCCGAGGCCCGCCAGCTGGTCCGCCACGGCCACTTCACCATCAACGGCCACCGCGTGGACATCCCCTCCTACCTGGTCAAGCCCGGCGAAGTGATCGCCCTGAAGGAGAAGAGCCGCGGCAAGGATAAGTTCAAGGCCTCTCTGGAGGCCAACGGCTCGCGCACCGTGCCCAAGTGGCTGGACTTTGACCGGAACACCCTCGAGGCCAAGGTCGTGGCCCTCCCCCTCCGGGAGGACGTGGATCTGCCCATCGAGGAGCACCTCATCGTCGAGCTGTACTCCAAGTAATTACTTTGGGGGCACGGCGCTGCCGTCTGCACGCCGCGCCCCCGTACCCTCGATTATTGGTGAGCTGTAAAGGCGGAGTGGCCTGGAAAAGCCTGCCGCCGCAAAAAGGAGGGTAACATATGGTAGAAATTGAGAAGCCGCGCATCGAATGTATAGAGAACCCCGGAGACGGCTCCTACGGCAAGTATGTGGTCGAGCCCCTGGAGCGGGGCTACGGCACCACGCTGGGCAACTCCCTGCGCCGGATTTTGCTCTCGTCCCTGCCCGGCACGGCGGTCACCTCCATCAAGATCGCCGGTGTGCAGCACGAGTTCAGCACCATCCCCGGCATCAAGGAGGATGTGACCGAGATTGTCCTCAACGTCAAGAGCATCATTGCCAAGCTCCACAGCGAGGGCGTGAAGACGGTCTATATCGAGGCCAGCGGAGAGGGCGAGGTCACGGCCGGCGACATCAAGTCCGACGGCGAGGTGGAGATCCTCAACCCCGAGCTGCACATCGCCACCCTGGGACCGGAGGCCAGCCTCAATATGGAGCTGACCCTCTCCCACGGCCGCGGCTATGTCACCGCCGACCGGAACAAGCCCGCCCAGACCATCATCGGGATTATCCCGGTGGATTCCATCTATACGCCGGTGCGAAAGGTCAACTACACAGTGGAGAACACCCGTGTGCGCGACCTGACCGACTTCGATAAGCTGACCTTGGAGGTATGGACCAACGGCACCATCACTGCGCGGGATGCGGTCAGCCTGGGCGCCCGCATTCTCTGCGACCACTTCGTCCTCTTCACAGACCTGAGCGAGACCATGGGCTCCAAGGCCACCGTGGTGGAGAAGGCCGAGGCCCAGCGGGACAAGGTGCTGGAGCTGACCATTGAGGAGCTGGACCTCTCGGTGCGGTCCTTCAACTGCCTGAAGCGGGCCAACATCAACACGGTGGAGGATCTGATCTCCAAGACCGAGGACGAGATGATGAAGGTCCGCAACCTGGGCCGCAAGTCCCTGGAAGAGGTTATCAATAAGCTGGCTATGATGGGCCTGTCCCTGGCCAGCGAGGAGACCTGATTCAGAACAGTACGAACGGCCTTCGCCGCGCCTTTGCCGGGCGGCGGAGGAGGTTCTTTTTTGCCTGCCCTCCCTCAAGGGGGCAGGGGTCCGGGGGCATGTAACGTCCCCTCCCGGACCGGAGGGCCTCCTGACCCTCCCGGACGGACGAATTTAAGCGCGGATTTCGCCGGGCGAGATCCGGATTAAGGAGCTGAATGTAATGCCTTCCAACCGCAAGCTGGGCAAGCCGACCGATCAGCGTATGGCTATGCTGCGCGCCATGACCACCTATCTGCTGGAGAACGGCCAGATTAAGACCACCATCACCCGGGCCAAGGAGGTCGCGCCCCTGGCCGAGAAGATGATCACCCTGGCCAAGAAGAACAACCTGGCCGCCTACCGCCAGGCCCTGAGCTTCCTCACCAAGGAGGATGTGGCGAAGAAGCTCTTCGACACCATCGGCCCCAAGTACGCCACCCGCGAGGGCGGCTATACCCGCGTGGTCCGCATCGGGCCCCGGCGGGGCGACGCCGCCGAGATGGCCATCGTCCAGCTGGTGTAACCGAATACGGCTGAGAATATCCCCGTTCAGAGAACGGGGATATTTTTTTACCCTTCCCAGCTGCTGGAGGCGAAAACCGGCGGCAGCAGGAACCTTTTGTATAACATGCAGCAAAAATGCATTTTTTCACAAAATAAATCTTGTGGAAAAATGCAAAAATAGCTTGATCCCGGATCCAAAGTATGTTATGCTCAACTTGTCAGCTGAAAACGAGAGGAGGATAGGCCCCGCGGTACCGACTACGCTAGGCAGGACGAAAAAGTAAGGAGGAAAGACAGTGATACACAAGCGTTTTGGCAAAATCGTCACCATGATCCTTGCCCTCGCAATGGTTTTCTCCCTGATTCCCGCTACCGCCCTGGCGGCTGAGACCGCCGACAGCGTCTACCGCAACGGCAATATCTACACCGTGGATGAGGATTTCTCCACCGCCACCGCCCTGGCCATCAAGGGCGACCGCCTGATCTATGTGGGCGGCGAGGCCGGTGTGGAGGCTTTCATCGGCCCCAACACCAAAGTGACCGATCTGGGCGGCAAGACCGTTATCCCCGGCTTGATTGAGAGCCATATGCACATCAACGGCCTGGGCGAGAGCCTGCTGATCATCGACGCCTTCTGGAAGCCCAAGGACGTCATCCTGGCCGCCGTGAAGGCCGAGGCCGAGACCGCCGAGCCCGGCGCCTGGATCCAGGGCCGTGGCTGGATGAACACCGTATGGGAGAACACCGACTACCCCACCAAGGAGGAGCTGGATGCGGTGGCCCCCAATAACCCTGTTTACCTGACCCGCGCCGACGGACATATGTGCTGGGTGAACTCCATGGCCTTCGAACTGGCCGGCGTCACCAAGGACACCCCCGACCCCCAGGGCGGCGAGTACCTCAAGACTGAGGACGGCGAGCTGCTGGGCTGCGTCACCGATACCGCCATGTACCCCATCCGCGACCTGATCCCTGGCTTCACCATCGATCAGAAGAAGAGCGCCCTGCTGCTGGCCCAGGATCAGCTGTTCTCCTATGGCCTGACCTCTGCCATGAACGCCGGCACGAGCGTGGAGTACATCAATGAGGTCTACAAGCCTCTGTACGAGAATGGCAGCCTGAAGCTGCGCTCCTACCTGCTGGTCTCCCTGTCCAGCCTGGACAGCCCCGAGGCCGAGTACCTGCGCACCACTAAGCCAGAGGGCGGATTCTATGACAATCATATGGATATCCGCTCCGTCAAGCTGTTCAGCGACGGCTCCCTGGGTGCGCGTTCCGCCGCCATGCTGGAGGACTACTCCGACCGTGCGGGCCACACTGGCAACAACCGCTTTACTGATGAGGAGATGTACGCCCTGGTCAAGCTGGCCTATGACAACGGCTACCAGATGGGCAGCCATGCCATCGGCGATGCGGCCAACCACCAGCTGCTGGACTGCTATGAGAAGGTTCTGGCCGAGAATCCCAGAGAGGATCCCCGCCTGCGCATCGAGCACTTCCAGATCCTGACCCTGGAGGACATTCAGCGCGCCATTGACATGGGGGTCCTGCCCTCCATGCAGACCACCCATGCCACCTCTGACATGCTGATGGCTGAGGACCGCATCGGCACCGAGCGCATCAAGGGCGCCTACGCCTGGCGGACCATTATCGACAGCGGGAGCATCATTCTCAACGGCACCGACGCCCCCGTGGAACTGGTCAATCCCTTCCACAGCCTCTATGCCGGCGTCACCCGCAAGAGCCGCCTGGGCGAGCCCCCCGAGGGCTGGCATCCCGAGCAGTGCATGACCCGTGAGGAGACCCTGCGCTCCTACACCAGCTGGGGCGCCTATGGCGAGTTCAACGAGGACATCAAGGGCACCCTGGAGGTGGGCAAGCTGGCCGACTTTGTGGTGCTTGACCGCGACTACATGACCTGTCCCGAGGAGGACATCAAGGATATCCAGGCCCTGATGACCGTCTCCGGCGGCGAGGTGGTCTATACCAAGGACACCAGCCTTCCCACTGTGGTGTGGAACGGCCTGCCCCTGACCTTCAACAGCGCCCCCATCACTGAGCCCGGCACCATCTATGTGCCCCTGAACGACACTGTAAACGGCCTCAGCGCCACCCAGGAGGCCGCAGACGGTTCCGTCAAGATCACGGTGGACGGCAAGACCGCAACCGTGGATGTCAAGACCATAGATGGCGTGGATTATGTTGGCGTCCGAGCCCTGTTCGAGGGCCTGGGCCGCAACGTGACCTGGTATGAGGCCAGCAACTGCGTCTCCATCGGTTGGCTGAAGTAAGAGAATCAACTTTCGTACTGCCCCGGGCTCTGCCCGGGGCAGTACTCTTTTTTGACGAACAGGCGGGATTATAGGACGGAAAATGCAGAAAATAGGCGAAGCCGAGAAGCGGTACCATTCGGTGAAGTGCATGGATTTGCGAGACAGAATTGACGTTGACAAGGCCAGAAATCGCAGGAATGCGTGGTGTATTTTAACACAGTCAAAGGCAATGTTGTCCGCAAAGATGCGTACTGAGGCTATTGGTACAGCTTCTGAGGGCTCAAAGGTAAAACCGTGCGGCATGATGGATCAGAAACAAAAAAGGGACTTGGCAGGGGGCCGCTTCTGTGGTATACTTGGAAACATGCGATCGATAAAACGTCCGGGCAGTCCGGCCCTGGACACATAGGAGGGGTTTATCTATGGGGAAAAAACGGTTGATATTGCTGCTGGCGCTTTTGTTCGGCCTGGCCGGGTGCGGAGCCCCGCCTGCCGCCCAGGCCCCCGCTGCGCCGGGGGACACGCTGGAGGTCCACTTCATTGATGTGGGCCAGGCTGATTCTACCCTGCTTCTCTGCGGCGGAGAGGCCATGCTCATTGACGGGGGCAACGTGGCTGACGGCAGTCTGGTGGTCTCCTACCTGGAGCAGCAGGGGGTGGAGGATCTGGAGCGGGTGGTCTGCACCCACGCCCACGAGGACCATGTGGGGGGGCTGGCCGCCGTGCTGGCCGCCTACGCCGCCGGGACGGTCTACTGCCCGGTGGAGGAATACGACTCCCGCGCCTTTGAAAACTTCAAATCGTACACAGAGGCCCAGGGCCTGGAGCTGACCGCCCCCCAGCCCGGGGAGACCTTCTCTCTGGGGAGCGCCCAAGTCACCATCCTGGGCCCCGTGAAGGAGTATGAGGACACCAACAACACCTCCATCGTCCTGCGGGTGGATTTTGACGAGACCGCCTTCCTCTTCACCGGGGACATGGAGCGGGATGCCGAGGCGGACCTCATGGAGAGCGGGGCCAGCCTGTGGGCCACCGTCCTCAAGGTGGGCCACCACGGGAGCAGCACCTCCAGCAGCTACCCCTTCCTGCGGGAGGTCCTGCCTCCCTACGCGGTCATCTCCTGCGAGACCGGCAACTCCTACGGCCACCCCCACCGGGAGACGGTGGACCGGCTCTACGACGCCATGGTGACGGTCTACCGCACCGATCTGCTGGGGAGCGTGGTGGCCGTGAGCGACGGCCGGGAGGTCACCTTCTCCACCGAACGGGCCGGGTCTCCCACGCCGGGCCGGGACGCGAATGCCGCCGGGTACATCGGAAACAAAAACTCCAAGAGCTTTCACCTGGAGGACTGTCCCAACCTGCCCAAGGAGGAAAACCGGGTCTACTTCCAGGACCGGCAGGAGGCCCTGAACCAGGGCTATTCCCCCTGCGGCAACTGCCGCCCCTGAATACGCTGTCTCCACCTGAATGGCCGCCGGAATACCGGCGGCCATTTTCCGGCGCTTGCCCCGGCGCGCCCGATATGGTAAGATAGAGGCCGAAAGGAAGTGGTCTGCCCATGGAGTGCCGCCTGAGAGCCTGGTGCATGGAGGACGCCCCCGAGCTGGCCCGGCTCCTCAACAACCGGGCAATTCTGGACAATCTGCGGGACGGCATCCCGTACCCCTATACCGAATCCGACGCCGGGGCCTTTCTCCGCGGCATACTGGCCGCCGATCCGGACCAGACCTTCGCCTATGCGGTGGAGGCCGGGGGCGGGCTGGCCGGGAGCATCGCCGTGTTCCGGCAGGACAACATCCACAGCCGCACCGGCGAGCTGGGCTATTATATCGCCCAGCGCCTGTGGGGACAGGGCGTGGGAACCTTCGCCGTGGGGGAGATCTGCCGGCGGCTCTTCGCCCGGACCGATCTGCTGCGGATCGTGGCAGAGCCCTTCGCCCGCAACGCCGCCTCCTGCCGGGTGCTGGAGAAAAATGGATTTGCGCTGGAGGGTGTTTTGAGGCAAAATGCGGTGAAAAACGGCGCCGTACTGGACATGAAGCTGTACGCCCGGCTGCGGGACGGGAGCGGAACCGATGGATAGGCTGGCGGTGGGCATTCTGGCCCAGGTGGACGCGGGGAAGACCACCCTCTCGGAGGGGCTGCTCTACCAGTGCGGCCGGTTGAAGCGCTTGGGGCGGGTGGACCACGGGGACGCTTTCCTGGACACCCACGCCCTGGAGCGGGAGCGGGGGATTACCATCTTCTCCAAGCAGGCGGTGCTGCCCCTGGAGACCGTGACGATCACCCTCCTGGACACCCCGGGCCACGTGGACTTCTCTGCCGAGACCGAGCGCACCCTCCAGGTGCTGGACTGCGCCGTCCTGGTGGTCAGCGGCTCGGACGGGGTGCAGGGACACACCCTGACCCTGTGGCGGCTGCTCCGGCAGCGGCACATTCCCACCTTCCTGTTTGTGAATAAGATGGACCTGCCCGGCTGCGGCCGGACCGCCCTGCTGGCGGAGCTGCGGGAGCGCCTCTCGGAAAACTGCGTGGATTTCAGCGGGGACCAGGACCCGGACACCCTAGCGGAGAACGCCGCCCTGTGCGACGAGGACGCCCTGGCCCGCTTCCTGGACCAGGGGACCCTGGACGGCGGGGCGATCGCCGATCTAATCCGGAGAGAGGCCCTCTTCCCCTGTCTGTTCGGCTCGGCCCTCCGGCTGGAGGGGGTGGACACCCTGCTCCAACGGCTGGAGCGCCTTGCCCCCCGGCCCCAGTACCCTGCGGACTTCGGCGCGCAGGTCTATCAGATCGCCCGGGACCCCCAGGGGGCCCGGCTGACCTACCTGAAGGTGACCGGCGGGATCCTGCGGGTGAAAATGCCCCTGAAGGCCCCGGACGGGACCTGGGAGGAGAAGATCGACCAGATCCGCATCTACTCCGGGGCGAAATTCCAGGCTGTGGACCAGGTCCCGGCGGGGACGGTGTGCGCCGTCACCGGCCTGAGCCGCACCAGGCCCGGGATGGGCCTGGGGAGCGCCCCCGACGCCCCCGCCCCGGTGCTGGAGCCGGCCTTCACTTACCGGGTGGACCTGCCCGAGGGCTGCGACCCCCACGCCGCCCTGAAAAAGCTGCGGGAGCTGGAGGAGGAGGACCCCCAGCTGCGTCTGGTGTGGAGCGAGCCCCTTCGGGAGCTCCACCTCCAGCTCATGGGGGAGGTCCAGCTGGAGATCCTGAAGCGGATCATCGCCGGCCGCTTCGGCTGGGCGGTCTCCTTCGGTGTGGGGCGCATCGTCTACCGGGAGACCATCGCGGAGCCGGTGGAGGGGGTGGGCCACTTCGAGCCCCTGCGCCACTACGCCGAGGTCCACCTCCTGCTGGAGCCCGGGCCCCGGGGGAGCGGCCTGCGGCTGGCCTCCGCCTGCCCGGAGGATCAGCTGGACCGGAACTGGCAGCGGCTGATCCTCACCCACCTGGCCGAGCGCGCCCACCCCGGCGTCCTCACCGGCGCGCCCATCACCGATATGGGTATCACCCTGGTGGCCGGGCGGGCCCACCTCAAGCACACCGAGGGGGGCGACTTCCGGCAGGCCACCTACCGGGCGGTGCGCCAGGGCCTCATGTCCGCCCGGAGCATCCTGCTGGAGCCCTGGTACGCCTTCACCCTGGAGGTCCCCCAGAGCTGCGCCGGCCGGGCCATGACCGATATCCAGCGCCTGTCCGGGACCGTGGAGCCCCCTGTCTCCGCGGGGGAGACGGCGGTGCTCACCGGCGCGGCCCCCGCCGCCTGCCTGCGGGACTACGCCGCCGAGGTCACGGCCTATACCCGGGGCCGGGGACGGCTCGCCTGCACCCTGCGGGGCTACGAGCCCTGTCACAACCAGGAGGAGGCGGTGGCCGCCTCCGGATACGACCCGGAGCGCGACACGGACAACCCCGCCGGATCGGTCTTCTGCGCCCACGGCGCGGGGGTGACGGTGCCCTGGGACCAGGTCCGGGCCCATATGCACCTGGACAGCGGCCTGCGGCTGGGCCGGGAGGAGCCGGAGCAGGCCGCCCCGCCCGCCCCGCCGTCCCGCCCCGCGGCCTCCTACGCCGGGACGGCGGCCCAGGACAAGGAGCTCCAGGCCATCTTTGAGCGGACCTACGGCCCGGTCAAGCGGCGGGCTTTTGTGCCCCCGCCCCCCAGGGCCGAGGGGGAGCCCGCCGCCAAGCGGACCATCCAGCCCCGGGATCCGGGGCCGGAGTACCTGCTGGTGGACGGCTATAACATCATCTTCGCCTGGGAGGCCCTCAAGCGGGTGGCCCAGGAGAGCCTGGACGCCGCCCGGCAGCTTCTGATGGACCTGCTGAGCAATTACCAGGGCTTCCGGAACAACCGGGTGATCCTGGTCTTCGACGCCTACAAGGTGGCCCGGAGCACCGGCGAGGTGGTCCGCTACCACAATATCCACGTGGTCTATACCAAGGAGGCCGAGACCGCCGACGCCTATATCGAGAAGGCCACCTATGAGCTGGGCAAGCGCTACCGGGTCCGGGTGGCCACCTCCGACGGGCCGGAGCAGCTGATCATTCTGGGCCACGGGGCCCTGCGCCTCTCCGCCCGGGCCTTCCAGGCCGAGGTGGAGCAGACCCTGGGTCAGATCGCGGATCTTCTGGCCCAGAACAACCGGAAAAACCGGGGGACCACCGTGGCGGAGGCCGTCCGTCCCCCTGGACAGAAAGGAACACCGTGATGATCACCTTTGAACAGGCCGGGGACCTCCTGGATGAGATGGCCGAGGCATTCCCGCCGGAGTTTTATCAGGACCTGAACGGCGGCATCTCCCTGCTGCCCGACCGGAAGGCCGACCCGGCCTTCCCGCCCGGAGAGATGTATATCCTGGGCGAGTACTGCCACGACCAGATGGGGCGGTATATCAACCTGTACTACGGCTCCTTCCGCGCCCTGGCGGAGCTGGAGGGCTGGAGCGATCGGGACTGGGAGGACCAGCTCCAGGAGACCCTGGCCCACGAGTTCACCCACCATATCGAGGGCCTGGCCGGAGAGCGGGGCCTGGAGATCAAGGACGAGGCATTTTTGGAGCAGTACCGGGCCGGGGATTCTTTTTCTTGAAGGAAGCAGAATCAAACAGAGGGGCAAGCCCGCTCTGTAGTCTGGTTATGCACGCCGGTCTTCGCCCGGCAGCGGAACTGCCCCTAGCTCCTGCCGCTGCTGCGGATTCAGAAGCTGTACCATTCGGCGAAGCGCGCAATGTTGTCTGCAAAGATGCGCACTGAGGCTATAGGTGCAGCTTCTCAGCTTGGGGCCGCCCCTTTCAAAGGGAGGCGGCATCCAGGGGCGGCGCTCCGGCCATGAAGCATAAAAAATAGACAAAACTGCCGCAGGATCCCACCGATCCTGCGGCAGTTTTGTCTCGCTAATTCTCCTCCGGGAGGACCAGACCGGCGGCTACCTGCTGGAGGACCGCCGCCGTTTCGGCGTCCAGCGCCTCGGGCACGTACTCCAGCCCCACCGGGGACTGGTCGTAGAGGGTGGCGTAGAGCACGCAGGCCCCCAGATAGGTCCCCGCCGGGGCGGGGTGCATCCCGTCCTCCTCATCCCAGAGGACGATTTCCGGGTGCTCCGCCGCACAGCGGAGGAAGGCGATCCCCGCCGGGGCCAGCAGGGCGTCCAGCTCGTCCGCCACCTCGATGTAAGTCCCGGCCAGCTGGGTCTGCATCTCCTCCCGGGTGGTCACCAGGCGCTGGCCCAGCCACTCCCAGTCGTCCCCGTCCTCATAGGCCCAGGTCATCAGCAGCACCGTCTGTCCGTTGGCCGCCCGGATGCGCCCATCCAGGTCCTGAGCGGAGGGGCGCATCTCCAGCTCCACCATCTCGGGGGCGGTGGGCAGGCGGCTCTGCTCCTGGAGCACCACATAGTCCCAGTCATAGTCCTCCAGGGCTTCCAGGGTGACTGCGCCCAGCTCGTCCTTCGGGTCGCAGAACATGGACAGCCGGTAGCTCCCCTCGGTCAGGTCGTACACGTCCGCCATGATGCCGCCGCTGTGGGAGAGCTGCTCAAACATCCCGGGCATGTCGTTATAAAAGGTGAAGCTGTTCCCCAAAAAGAGCACATAGGGGGTCTCCGGCAGGGGCATCTCCGGCTTTTTCAGCTCCAGGGGGGCAAAAAAATCCATCACCTCCACCGCTGGACCGGCATCGGGCCCGGGCGTCGGGGCGGCCTGCACGCCGGAGGTATCCGGCCCCCGGCCGGGGGAGGCGCTGAACGAGCCAGGCTCCTGGCGGCAGCCGCCCAGCAGCGCCGCAGAGAGGGCGGCGGCCGCCGCAAGGGCCGCCCATTGGTTCCACTTCATCGGTGTATCATCCTTTCTTCTGCTCCGCGCGGGGGCTCACAGACTGCGCACCAGCCGGACGGCCACCCCCACGATCCGGGCCGCGCCGGTCTCGAAGTCCTGGAGGGAGACGATCCGGGGCTCATAGGCCGGGTTCTCCGGCTGGAGAATCACCATGCCGCCCTGGCGGCGGAAGCGCTTCAGGGTAGCGGTCTCCCCGTCCAGCAGGCAGGCCACGATCTGGCCGTTCTCCGCGGTCTCCTGCCGCCGCAGGAGGACCAGATCCCCCTCCTGAATCCCGGCGTTGATCATGCTGTCCCCTGTCACCCGGAGATAGAAGCACTCCTCCGGGTCGGGCACGTCGGCGGAGGCATACCCCTCAATGTCCTGCACCGCCAGGATGGGGGCCCCCGCCCGGATCACCCCCAGGATGGGCACCGCCGTCTCCCGCCCCATGGGGATGGCCTCCGGCGGGGGCGGCTGGCAGGGCACGTCGTACCCCTGGAGCCACAGGGGATCCACCCCCAGCTTGAGGGCGATGCCGGTGGCCGTGCTGGCCTTGGGCTCCCGCTGGCCCAGCACGTAGCGGTTCAGGGTCTGGGCGTTCATGCCCAAAAGTTCTCCCATCTGATCATAGCGGTAGCCCCGCTCCACCATGATCGTCCGGAGCCGTGCGCCAAAGCTGCTTTCCAGCACCATACGGTTTTCCCTCCAGTCCCATTTTCGGGACTATCCTACCACAGTTTATCACCGATTGCAAGTAAAACTCCCCGTCACCCTCTTGACTTATATCTCCAAATGGTGTTATCATGGAAAAGCATGGAACGAAAGTTCTAAAGAAGACGGGCAGAGCAACGGGACTGGCATTCTTTTTCAAAGAGATAGCTCCAAACGGTGATAAAGGACCATCAAAAAATGCCCCGCCTACTGGCGAGACATTTTGGTGGAGGAGGGTGGATTCGAACCACCGAAGCTAACGCAACAGATTTACAGTCTGCCCCCTTTGGCCACTCGGGAACTCCTCCATATGAAATTGTGGAGCTGGTGGACGGACTCGAACCCCCGACCTGCTGATTACAAATCAGCTGCTCTACCAACTGAGCTACACCAGCCTATTTGCTCGTCCACAGCGAAAGTTATTTTAACAGAAGGGAGCCGGTTTGTCAAGGGAAAGTTGTACATTTTTTGCGCCGGATTTTGCGGGGGCCACAGGAGCCCCGGCCGCAGTCCGGGCGGATCCGCTGCGGGACGTGCAGCGGGAGGAGCCGCGGGCCTGGTGTGCGCGGTGCCGGAATGAAATCTATACCGCCGGGACGGGGCCGCTCTGCCCCACATGCGCCCGGCAGAATGAGGAGGCACAGAGGAGAAGTATGACGCTGTTGGAGCTGTCTGTGGAGTACCGGGCCCATGCGGAGGCCCTAAAGGAGCGGATCAGGCTGCTGCGGGCACGGCAGGCGGGGACCCGGGACCCGGGGGAGCGGCTGGCCCTGGAGGGCCGCATCAAGCTGCTGGGCACCATGCTGCGGGAGGCCCGGGAGCTGGCCGTGCTCACCGAGCGGTATTATGAGAGGGGGTACAAGCGCAATGCCAAATACACACTATAGGCGGGGCGGCCTGTACGCCGCCGACATGGCGGTCTACGCCCGGACCATGGCCGCCGACAACAGCGCCCAGCACCAGTTTCTCAAACGGAACCTGGTCCGGGCCCTGCGGGAGGATGTGACCGAAAAGCAGCGCCTCTGCCTGCTGCTCTACTACGGAGAGGGCCTCAACATGCGGGAGATCGGAGAGAAGCTGGGGGTGGACAAGTCCACCGTCTCCCGGAACATCAAGCGGGGAGAGCGCCGCCTCCGGCGCTGCCTGCGCTACGGGGCCGCCGCCCTCCTGAAGCCGGATTCGGAGGACGCATAGAGACCGTTCCCACAAGTCAGAAGGCACGTCCTTCCGGCCGATTCCGCCGGCGCCTGCGCAAAAATGCTTGACATACGCCGGCGCGCCTGCAAATGTTTGCCCTGCATCCGGCAAACGTTAGAAGCGGTACCCTTCGCCGGAGTAGGCAGCTTTGCGGGACAAAACCGCCGTTGGCGGGGCGGACAATCGCGGGAATCGTGGATACGCTTCCAGATTTTTGACAGGGCGAACGGCCCTCTGGGCCGAAAAGATGCGCGCTGGGGCGACTGGTCCGGCGCCTTGCTTGGAAATCCGCACCTTCGACGGACGGGGACAGGCTCCGGCAGGCCTGGACCGGCCGCCGGGATATGCCGCAGCCCGGCATATCCCGGCGGCTTTTTGCGCTCCGGGGCGAGGGCGGCATTTTTTTCCGGACTGTATAGAATCCCCTCTCATTCCATATCCTTTGGGATAGAACCGCACACCCGAACGATATGGAGGAATCCCAACATGAAAAAGCTGTTTGCGGCGCTTCTGGCCGCCGCGCTTCTGGTGCTTCCCGCCCGGGCCGCCGCCCCCGCTCCCGCAGTGGAGGCCGCCGCCGCCGTCCTGATGGAGAAGGAGACGGGTACGATCCTCTACGAGAGCCACGCCCACGACAAGCTGGAGCCCGCCAGCGTCACCAAGATCATGACCCTGCTGCTGGTGATGGAGGCCATCGACAGCGGCCGCCTGGGGCTGGACGACATGGTCACCATGTCCGCCCACGCGGTGGGCATGGGCGGCTCCCAGATCTGGCTGAAGGAGAACGAGCAGATGCCGGTCCGGGACCTGCTGAAGGCCGTGACCGTGGTCTCGGCCAACGATGGGGCGGTGGCCCTGGCCGAGCGGGTGGCGGGCAGCGAGGAGGGCTTCGTGGCCATGATGAACCAGAGGGCCGCGGAGCTGGGCATGGCGGACACCTGCTTCGTCAACTGCACCGGCCTGCCCGCCGCCGGACACCTGACCAGCGCCTATGACATCGCCCTCATGAGCCGGGAGCTCATCCTGCACCACCCGGATATCCGCACCTATACCACCATCTGGATGGATACCCTGCGGGACGGGGCCTTCCAGCTCACCAACACCAACAAGCTCATCCGCTTCTACGAGGGGGCCACCGGCCTCAAGACGGGCTCCACCGACGCGGCCCTCTACTGCCTGTCCGCCACAGCCGAGCGGGAGGGCATGGAGCTCATCGCCGTGGTGATGAAGTCCCCCACCTCGGCCTTGCGCTTCGAGGCGGCCAAGAGCCTCCTCAACTACGGCTTTGCCAACTACACCCTGATGGACGTCTACCCCAGTCAGGCCCTGCCCCCGGTGGACGTGCTCCTGGGGGAGACCGGACAGGTCCAGCCCGTGCTGGCCGCCTCCAGCCGGATTTTAATCAATAAGGCCGACCTAAACGGCGTCGCCACCGAGGTCCGCCTCTGCGAGGATGTGGAGGCCCCGGTGGAGCCCGGCCAGAAGCTGGGGGAGATGGCGGTGGTGGTGGGCGGCGAGACCCGCCAGACCATCCCCATTGTGGCGGACCGGGGGGTGGAGCGGCTCACAGTGCCCGGCATCTTCCTGCGGCTGCTGCGCACGCTGGCCATGGCGGAGTGACAGGAGCTTAGGCCGTGTTTGAAACATGTCAAAACGCCCAAACGGCGAATCTTTTACCCCAAGGGTATGTGATATCCGTAAGGCAGCAAAGCTGCCAACGGCTATCCGATTCCGCCATACGGCGTTCAAGATTCTTGAAATACACCAAGTATTCCTACGAATTTTTGCCTTGTCTGGCGGAACAATCTCCCGCCGTCGGGCATTCCGCCAAGGTTCAAACAAGGCCTGGGCTGTCAAAGAACGCCCCGCAGCCCCCTCCAAAAAGCGGCGCAGCTTTTTGACGCTCAGAGGATCTATTTGCCAAGCGTCCCCTCCGGCGGTATAATAGGGAAAAAGGCTGGAACCGGCCGGAGGCCGGGCCTGGACATCACCGGAATGCGGAGGGAAGACGCCGTGACCCTGGGACAGAAGATCAAGGCCGCCCGCCTGGAGCGGGGGATGACCCAAAAGGAGCTGGTGGGGGACTATATCACCCGCAACATGCTCTCCAAAATCGAGAATGACAGCGCGGCCCCCTCGGTGCGCACTCTGGAGTACCTGGCCCGGGCGCTGGGGCTCCCGGCGGGGCATTTTCTCGCCGGAGCCCCCATCTCGGACGGCGCCGTCCCCGACGGGCTGGACGGGGCCCGGGCCGCTTTTCGGGCGGAGGACTGGCTGGGCTGTCTGGCCTGCCTGGCGGCGGATACTCTGGCGGCCACCAGCGACGAGGGCCGCCTGCTGGGGGCCCGGGCCGGGGCGGAGGCCGCCCGGGAGGCGCTGGACCGGGGGGACCCGGAGGCCGCCCGCGAGCTGGCCGAGACCGCCCAGTACCACAACCAGGAAGGGCTCTACCGGGACGGCGTGCTGGCGGCCCGGCTGGCCCTGATCCAGGGAGAGGCGCTCCGCCGGCTGGGCGGCGGGGCGCTGGACGATCAGCGGGCCGCCCTGCGCCGCGCCCTGGCGGAGCTGGAGGGCTGGACAGGCCACGGAACCCCCAAGGGCACGGGAGGTATGGAGGCGTAACCGCCTTCCTCCCGTGCCTTTTCCGTCCGCTTTCTCACTTTCGGGGAAAATTCCTCCTTCTTTCCCAAGCAGTCCTTGACGTGGCGGCTATTATGTTGTATACTTTACACAAATAAATAACTTTAGCCAAGTTTCTTATGAACAGCTGTGACAAAGTTTACAAAGGAAGCAAACGGAAGTTTGGATGCTTTTACCAATAAGGAGAGGATTGCTATGGGAGTAAACACACAGAGCGCCCCCACATGTGCGGAGCTGGAGACCTTTCTGGCCGGACAGGCCGTGCGGGCCTACGACTATCTGGGGGCCCACCCGGAGAACCGGGACGGAACAGAGGGCTATGTCTTCCGGGTCTGGGCGCCCCACGCGGCGGCAGTAGGCGTCATGGGCGACTTCAACGCCTGGAATGAGCAGGCCAACCCGTTGACCCGCCTGGAGGGCGGCGTCTGGGAGGGCTTTATCCCCGGCCTTCAGCGCTACGATACCTATAAATATGCGGTTCAGACCAAGGACGGCCGCTCCCTGGCCAAGGCCGACCCCTACGCCTTCCACGCCGAGACCCGGCCGGGCAACGCCTCCAAGCTGTACGACCTGGCGGGCTATGGCTGGGGGGACGAGAGCTGGCTCAAGTGGCGGAAGGACAACCCCATCTATGAGAAGCCCCTCAATATCTATGAGGTCCATCTGGGCTCCTGGCGGCGCACCGGCGAGGACGAGTTTTTGAGCTATCGGGCCATAGCCGAGTACCTGGTTCCCTATGTGAAGGAGATGGGCTTTACCCATGTGGAGCTCATGCCCGTCACCGAGCACCCCCTGGACGCCTCCTGGGGCTACCAGTGTACCGGCTATTTTGCCGCCACCAGCCGCTACGGTACGCCCCACGATTTCATGTATCTGGTGGACCAGCTCCACCAGGCCGGCATCGGGGTGCTGCTGGACTGGGTGCCCGCCCACTTCCCCAAGGACGCCTTCGGCCTCTACGAGTTCGACGGCGAGGCCTGCTACGAGTACGCCGACCCCCGGAAGGGCGAGCACGCCGACTGGGGCACCCGGGTCTTTGACTACGGCCGGAACGAGGTCCGCTCCTTCCTGTTCTCCTCCGCCATGTTCTGGCTGGAGCAGTTCCACATCGACGGCCTGCGGGTGGACGCGGTGGCCTCCATGCTCTACCTGGACTACAGCCGGGAGGAGGGACAGTGGATTCCCAACCAGTACGGCGGCAAGGAGAACCTGGAGGCCGTGGATTTCCTGCGCACCCTGAACACCAAGATCTTCCTGGACCACCCCGATGTGCTGATGGTGGCCGAGGAGTCCACCTCCTGGCCCCTGGTGTCCCACCCGGTTCACGAGGGCGGGCTGGGCTTCAACCTCAAGTGGAACATGGGCTGGATGAACGACATCACCCACTACATGAAGCTGGATCCCTATTTCCGGCAGTTCAACCACCGGGATATCACCTTCTCCCTCATGTACGCCTTCTCGGAAAATTTCGTGCTCCCCCTGTCCCACGACGAGGTGGTGCATATGAAGGGCTCCTTCCTGAATAAAATGCCTGGGACGGATGAGGAGCAGCGGGCCGGCGTGCGGGCCTTCTACACCTACATGCTGACCCACCCGGGCAAAAAACTGCTGATGATGGGCAGCGAGTTCGGCCAGTGGAACGAGTGGCACTACGAGCACTCTCTGGATTGGCACCTGCTGGACCCGGAGCAGGACTACGCCAAGCCCCATATCCAGCTTCAGCAGTTCTTCAAGGAGGCCAACGCCCTCTATCTGGCCCACAGCGAGCTGTGGGAGCAGGACTTCTCCTGGCAGGGCTTCCAGTGGCTGTGCGCCGACGACCACAATGCAAACTGCGCCGGATTCCTCCGCTGGAGCAGGGAGGGCAGATTCCTGGCCGTACTGTGCAACTTCTCCCCCGTCCACCGGGACGGCTACCGCATCGGCGTGCCGGTCCACGGCCGGTATGAGGTGATCTTCAACTCGGACGCGGCCGCCTACGGCGGGACCGATCTGGGCGATCAGGAGCCCCTGAAGTCCGAGGCCATCCCCTGCCACGGCCAGGATTACTCGGTGACGGTGGATCTGCCGCCCATGAGCGCGGTGATTTTGAGCTGCACCCGGAAATTCCCGGTCCGCCGCAAGAAAGCGGAGACCCCCGCCCCCGCTGGGAAAAAGCGGGCCGCCAAGGCCGCCGCAGAACCCGCCGCCCCCCATGCGGAGGAGACCCCCGCCCCCAAAAAGAAGGGCCCGGCCAAAAAATCCGCAGGGAAGAAGGCGGCCTCCCAGGCGGAGCCCGCCGCGAAGCCCAAGCGGGGCCGCCCCAAGAAGTCCGGCTGACGCGGAAACAACGCACAACTTGAGAGAGGTGTTTGGAAGAGATGAAAAAGGAAGTCGTCGCCATGCTGCTGGCCGGAGGACAGGGCAGCCGTCTCCACGCCCTGACCAGCCATGTAGCCAAGCCTGCCGTGCCCTTCGGCGGAAAATACCGGATCATTGATTTTCCCCTGTCCAACTGCGTCAACTCGGGAATCGACGCCGTGGGCGTCCTCACCCAGTACCGGCCCCTGGAGCTCAACAGCTACATCGGCAACGGGCAGCCCTGGGACCTGGACCTGTCCGACGGCGGCGTCCACATTCTCCCTCCGTATATGAGGGAGGGAGAAAAGGGCACCTGGTACAAGGGCACGGCCAACGCCATTTATCAGAATATGGGCTTTATCGAGCTCTACGACCCCGACTATGTGCTCATTCTCTCGGGCGACCACATCTACAAGATGGACTACGCCAAGATGCTCCGCCGCCACAAGGAGACCGGGGCTGACTGCACCATCTCGGTGCTGGAGGTCACCATGGAGGAGGCCACCCGCTTCGGCATCATGAACGTGGATGAGGACGACGTCATCTACGAGTTCGAGGAGAAGCCCAAGCACCCCAAGAGCAATCTGGCCTCCATGGGCATCTATATCTTCACCTGGTCCAAGCTGCGCGCCTATCTCATGGCCGACGAGGCCGATGAGAAGAGCAGCAACGACTTCGGCAAGAACATCATCCCCGCCATGCTGGCCAAGGGGGAGAAGCTGGTGGCCTACCGCTTCTCGGGCTACTGGAAGGACGTGGGTACCATTGACTCCCTGTGGGATGCCAACATGGACATGCTCTCGGGCGGCGGCGGCGGCGTGGACCTGTACGACCAGGAGTGGCCCATTTACGCCCGCACCCCCACCCGGCCCCCCCATGTGACCGGCCCCAACGCCAAGGTGGACCACTCCCTGGTCACCGGCGGCTGCGAGGTGGACGGCACGGTGGAGAACTCGGTGCTCTTCCACTCGGTGACGGTGGAGGAGGGCGCGGTGGTCCGCTACTCCATCCTCATGCCGGGCACCGTGGTCAAGGCGGGCGCGGTGGTGGAGTACGCCATCGTGGCGGAAAACGCCGTCATCGGCGCCCAGGCCCATGTGGGCACCGCGCCCACCGGCGAAGAGGACTGGGGCATCGCCGTGGTGGCGCAGAATATCAAAGTGGGCGACGACGCCGTGGTCCCGGCCAAGGCCATGATCACCCGCAATGTGAAGGGAGGTGCTGCGAAATGATGAACAAGCTGCACAGCATCATTTTCGCATACCGCTATAATCCGGACCTGCGGGAGCTCATCCAGAACCGGAACACCTGCTCCATCCCCTACGGCGGCCGCTACCGGATCATTGATTTCATGCTCTCCAACATGGTCAACGCCGGCGTGGTGGATGTGGGCCTGATTGTCCACGCCAATTACCAGTCCCTGCTGGACCATGTGGGCTCGGGCAAGGACTGGGATCTGAGCCGCAAGCACGGCGGCCTGCGGATTCTGCCCCCCTTTGGCTATACCAACAAGACCGGCGAGGGGGTCTACCGGGGCCGGATGGACGCCCTGGCCGGGGTGCGCTCCTACTTGGAGAACATCCGTCAGGATTACGTGGTGTTGGCCGGGGGCGACCTGGTGGTCAACCTGCCCCTGCGCGAGATGCTGGAGGCCCATATCCAGAGCGGCGCGGACATTACCGCCGCCTGCACCCGGAAGCCCCAGGGCGAGCCGAAAAACTGCGACTACTTCACCCTCGCCGGCGGCCGGGTCACCGACGTGGCGGTCCGCCCGCCCATGCCCCAGGGGGTGGAGTCCCTGGAGGTCTACATTCTCTCCAAGGACCTGCTGCTCTCCCTGGTGGACCACTGCGCCGCCCACAGCATCCACTCCTTCAGCACCGGCGTGCTCCAGGCCATGTCCGGACGGCTGGAGGTCCGGCCCTTCTTCTACGAGGGCTATGTGGCCCGGCCCCGGTCCACGGCGGGCTACTTCGCCCGGAGTATGGAGCTGCTGGACGCCGGAACCCGGGCTCAGCTCTTCCTCCCCGAGCGGCCGGTGAAGACCAAGGACCAGTCCAACCCCTCCACCTACTACGGCCCGGACTCCAAGTCCGTCCACTCCCTGGTGGCCGACGGCTGCATCATCGAGGGCGAGGTGGAGAACTCCATTCTCTTCCGGGGTGTCCGGGTGAAGAAGGGGGCCAAGGTCTCCAACTGTATCCTGATGCAGGGCACCACCATCCAGGAGGGGGCCGTGCTCAAGTACGCCATCACCGACAAGAACGTCCAGATCAACCCGGGCCGGATGCTGATGGGCCACCATACCTATCCGCTGACCATTGCCAAAAACGAAATCGTGTAGCGTCCTGTTCCCGAAGGAACAACGAAGCCCAAAGACCGTCAAGGGTTCCCCGCGGGCCTGCTCAGGCCGGCAGCGGCCGCCGGCCGCCCGCAGCTGTGCTGTATTTTGCAATCTTTTTTAAAATAAAATAAGGAGAGGCATCATGAACATACTTTTTGCGGCATCTGAGGTTGCTCCCTTTATCAAAACCGGCGGATTAGCCGATGTGGCCGGCAGTCTGCCCCAGGCCCTGGCCAAGGCGGGGCACGATGTCCGCGTGGTTCTCCCCCTCTATGAGGGGATTGGGGAGGACTGGCGCAGCCAGATGACCTATCTCCAGTGCTACCACATCCACCTGGCTTGGCGAAACCCCTACTGCGGCCTGTTCGAGCTGAAGCAGGACGGGGTCACCTACTACTTTGTGGACAACGAGTACTACTTCCGCCGGGCCAGCATCTACGGGCACTACGACGACGGGGAGCGCTTCGCCTACTTCTCCCGGGCGGTGGTGGAGCTCCCCGGCCACCTGGATTGGCGCCCGGACGTCATCCACTGCAACGACTGGCAGACCGCCCTCGTGCCCATCTACCTGCTGGAGGAGCGCGGCCGCGTACCCCAGCTGGCGGGGACCAAGTCGGTCTTCACCATCCATAACATTGAGTATCAGGGCCGCTACGGCCGGGAGACCCTGCACGATCTGTTCGGCCTGAACGACGGGTACATGAACGAGCATATGCTGGCCTACCATGGCGACGTGAACCTGATGAAGGGCGCCATCTACGCCGCCGACTACGTCACCACGGTCTCGCCCTCCTATGCCGAGGAGCTCCAGTACGATTTCTACGCCCACGGGCTGGCCGGCGTGGTGGCCGACAACCGCCACAAGCTCCGCGGCATCCTCAACGGCATCGACGTGGAGGCCTATAACCCCTGGAAGGACAAGGGCCTGGCCAAGTTCTACTCCGCCAAGCAGCTCCAGGGCAAGGCCAAGTGCAAGGCCGCCCTCCAGCAGACCTGCGGCCTGCGGGAGAACCCGGATGTTCCCATCATCGCCTGCATCTCCCGGCTGGTGAAGCACAAGGGCTTCGATCTGGTGGCCTCCTCCATCGGGGCGATCATGTCCATGGATGTGCAGATGGTGGTGCTGGGCACCGGCGACTGGAGCTATGAGGAGGCCTTCCGCCACGCCCAGGCCCACTACCCAGGCCGCTTCGCCGCCCATATTGCCTATTCCGCCTCCCTGTCCTCCATCATCTACGGCGGCGCGGACCTCTTCCTCATGCCCTCGGTGGCCGAGCCCTGCGGCCTGAGCCAGATGATCGCCATGCGCTACGGTGCCGTTCCCGTAGTCCGGGAGACCGGCGGCCTCAAGGACTCCGTCATTCCCTACAACAAGTTCACCGGCGAGGGAACCGGCTTCTCCTTCGCCAATATCAACGCCGGAGAGATGGAGACCGCCCTGCGGGAGGCGGTGGACCTCTATCAGAGCGACAAGAAGGCCTGGAAGGCCCTCCAGATCGCGGGCATGACAGCCGATTTCTCCTGGAGCAAATCGGCCGAGCAGTATCTGGAGATCTATGGCTGGGTGACCGGCGGCTGACGGAAGGACTAAACCGGCCGGTCCTTGACAGAAACCGCGCAATATGCTAAAATAGGCCGCTCCACGGGCGGACGCTGTATCCGCCTGGGAGCGGTTCCCTTTGCTGGTTTGTTACCTGAATTATAAGGAGATGCCTTCATTGCATACTTATACGAAACAAGAGCTGACTGAGCTGATCACCGGAAAGCTGCGCCGCAACTTCGGCCGGGACGTGGAGGAGGCCGACAGCCTGCACATGTTCAAGGCCTGCGCCATGGTACTGCGCGATATTATTTCCGAGCGGCAGATGGCCGCCGAGGACCGGGTGGTGGAGAAACACCAGCGTCAGGTCCATTACCTGTCCCTGGAGTTCCTCATGGGACGCTCCCTGATGAAGAACGCCTACAATCTGGGCGTGCTGGAGCCCCTCCAGCAGGCCGTGGAGGCCATGGGCTTCTCTCTCACCGACATTCTGGAGAGCGAACCGGACGCCGGTCTGGGCAACGGCGGCCTGGGCCGCCTGGCCGCCTGCTATCTGGACTCCATGACCACCCTGGAGATCCCCGCCACCGGCTATACCATCGGCTACGAGCTGGGTATTTTCAAGCAGAAGATTGTGGACGGCCAGCAGGTGGAGCTGCCCGACAACTGGCTGGACCGGGGCGACGCCTGGCTCATCCCCAAGATGGACGAGGTGGAGGAGGTCCGCTTCGGCGGCCGCATCGAAGAGGAGTGGGACGAGTACGGCGATCACCACCTGAGGCACACCGGCTATACCTCGGTGCTGGCGGTGCCCCGGGATATGGTGGTGGCCGGCTTCAAGACCAAGCACGCCAACCGGCTGCGCCTCTGGAGCGCCAAGAGCCCCAGTCCCATGGACATGTCCCTCTTCTCCTCCGGCCAGTATCTGAAGGCGGTGGAGGAGCAGGCCATGGCCGAGGCCATCTCCAAGGTGCTCTATCCGGAGGATAACCACTATGAGGGCAAATCCCTGCGCCTGAAGCAGCAGTATTTCTTTGTCTCGGCCACCATTCAGTCCATCGTGCGCCGGCACCGGGCCGAGTACGGCACCCTGCGCAACTTCTACCTCAAGCATGTGATTCAGATCAACGACACCCACCCCACCCTGGTCATCCCCGAGCTCATGCGCATCCTCCTGGACGAGGAGCACTACGGCTGGGACGACGCCTGGCATATCGTCACCCACACCGTGGCCTACACCAACCACACCATCCTGGCCGAGGCCCTGGAGAAGTGGCCCCAGCAGCTGGTGGAGTCCCAGCTGCCCCGTATCTGGCAGATCATCGTGGAGATCTCCAACCGCTACCAGCGGGAGCTCACCGACTACTTCCACGGCGATATGCGCAAGGTGGAGCAAATGGCCATCATCTGGGGCGGCCAGGTCCACATGGCGAACCTGTGTATCTGCGCCTGCTTCAAGGTCAACGGCGTGTCCCGGCTCCACTCGGACATCCTCATTCAGGACGTGTTCTATGAGCCCTATCTCCGCCGCCCCGACCAGTTCACCAACGTGACCAACGGCATCGACCACCGCCGCTGGCTGTCCTCCTGCAACCCCAAGCTGGACGCCCTGATCAAGGAGTGCCTGGGCGGGGACACCTACCTCCTCAAGCCCTACTCCCTCACCGGCCTGGAGAAGTACGCCCACGACGCCGGGGTCCTCTCCCGCCTGGAGGCCATCAAGAGGGAGAACAAGTGCATCCTGGCCGAGCTGGTGGCCCGGGACAGCGGCGTAATTCTGAATACCGACGCCATCTTCGACGTGCAGGTCAAGCGCCTCCACGAGTACAAGCGCCAGCTCCTCAACGTCATGCACATCATCTACCTCTACCAGCGCCTCAAGGCCGACCCCAATTTCTCCTTCCCGCCCCGGGTCTACCTCTTCGGCGCCAAGGCCGCCCCGGGCTACGCCGTGGCCAAGGAGATCATCCACCTCATCAACTCCCTGGCCAACACCGTCAACGCCGACCCGGTGTGCAAGGGCAAACTCCAGGTGGTCTTCCTGGAGAACTACCGGGTGAGCCTGGCCGAGCGGCTGATGCCCGCCAGCGAGATCTCCGAGCAGATCTCCACTGCCGGCAAGGAGGCCAGCGGCACCGGCAACATGAAGTTCATGATGAACGGCGCCGTGACGGTGGGGACCCTGGACGGCGCCAACGTGGAGATGCATCAGCAGCTGGGCGACGACAACATCTTCATCTTCGGCCTCAAGGCCAACGAGGTCCAGGACCTCCGGCAGCGCGGCTACCGCCCCTATGAGGACTACTACATGCAGAACCAGAGCCTCAAGGCGGTGGTGGACCAGCTGGCCATGGGTTTTGACGACCATGTGAGCTATGAGAACCTGAAAAACCGGCTTCTGTTCGGCCAGGGCGGCTCGGCCGCCGATGAGTACCTGCTGCTGGCTGACTTTGACAGCTACTGTGCCGCCCAGATGCAGGCCGCCCAGGCCTACCAGGACCGCACCCGCTGGAACCGCATGTCGCTGGTTAACATCGCCCGGTCCGGCATTTTCGCCGCCGACCGCTCCATCCGTGACTACGCCCGGGACATCTGGTCTGTGCCCGCCCGGAAATAATGGAAAAAACGCCTGGAACGCAGTTCCGGGCGTTTTTTTATCCCGCAGGGCGGCACACCTCGGACGCCCGGCGCATAGGCTGGGCGCGGGCCTGCTGTATAATGTAGTCGAAATTATGAGTTCGGATAAAAAGGGGAGAGGCAAGAAGAGAGCAGATGCCGGAAAAAGCGGCCGCAGGCAGCAGATTTTGGAGCAAATTTGGGCCTTGGCGCTGGAAACGTGTGCGATTTCCGGCAATCTGGCGGCTTTACAGTGAAGATTTCCCTTGTATCCTGTACCGGCCGGTGTTATAATGGTATACGGAAGAGAAGGCCGTGCTCTTTTTTCGTTCCAATATATTCGGAATGTAAATTTCGATGAATGGCGCGTGCGGCCGGCTCAGACGCCGAAACCGGAGAGGAGGGGATCTGTATGGCCGCAAAAACCGGTGCGGAGTTGAGTCCGCCGGGCAGGTAAGCCCCGCCGCCGGAGAAGCGATGGGCGGCGGGGCCGGGGCATGGACGCCGGAAGCCGCGCATGATACGCAGCATCCAATTTGGCAAACCGTTTGAAAAAACGGGACGCAAAGTCACAGGGACTAAGGCGTTTTTGAATGTTGAGATATGTTCAATGTTTTGAACCGCTATGTCAGCCTGGCTGCTAATTATAAAAGGCAAACCGTCCGAAAGGGCGGGACGCAGAGCCAGGGAGCTAAAGCGTGCCCGCGCACGCCAGGCCCGCCCAGCTGCTGATTATAATTAGCAAACCGCCAGAAATGACGGGACGCAAAGCTAGGGGGCTAAGGTGCTGGAGTCCGCAGATGCGGCGAAAGCGCTACGCCAGCCCGGCCGCCGGATACTTTGCATCCGAAATTGAGCAAAGAAAGGAAGATTTTTCATGAAGCAAATAAAGACTATGAGCAAGCGCGGACTCGCCCTGTTCATTGCCCTGATGATGTGTCTGGGGATGCTCCAGATCTCCGCTTTCGCGGCGGAGGACGAGGCAGCCGTACCCGAGATCGCCGCGCCGGTGGAGGACGTGACCTCCGGGGAGGTCACCGATCCGCCGTCTCCTGTGGAGACAACGGACCCGGCAGAGCCTGAGGCCCCTGCCGGAACCGAGGATACCGAGCAGACCGAGGAGCCCGCAGAGACTGAGGACCCTGCGGAGACTGAGGAGCCCGCAGAGACTGAGGAGCCCGCAGAGACTGAGGACCCTGCGGAGACTGAGGACCCTGCGGAGACCGAAGAGCCCGCAGAGACCGAGGAGCCTGTGGAGACCGAGGAGCCTGTGGAGACCGAGGAGCCTACAGAGATCGAGAATCTGCCCGAGGAAGCCCTTAAGACTGCTGAACCGATGCTGGTGGACCTGGAAGATGCCGAGTGTACTTGCGAGTATATGTGCGCTTGGTTCTGGGGCAAGTATATCAATGTCAATAAGGACTGCCCTGTGTGTAACCAGGCCACCGAGGAAGAGCTGGATCCGTATACCTATGATCCAGAACATCCCGAGGACTTTGTGTGCCAGGGACACCAGGCTGTGATTCCTGGGAACAACCCTGATTGTACGCACAATGGCTCCGATATGTGGAGCAGGTGGCTCCCTGGCGGCGGCAGCCCGGATCTCATTCCTGCCAGCTGCAAATATCCTGCCACCGCTGAGGAAGCGATTGAGTGCATGGCCTGCGGCGCTAAGTGGCTGTGGAAGTTCGACGAGAACAGCGCAGCGGACCCCGAGGCCCACGCCTATCAGATGAAGTGGGGCGAACCCTACCCTGACAGCGTTGTGAAAGCCACCTGTACAGAGGATGGCTCCGAGACCTACACATGCCTGCTGTGCGGCGATGTGACTACGAAGGTTATCCCCGCAGAAGGCCATAAGTTCGGCGAAGATGTGGTCGTGGTTGAGTCCACCTGCATGTCTGACGGCTCCCGGACCGGCACCTGCACGGTGTGCAAGGAAACCGTCACCGAGGTTCTCACTGGCGGCCATCAGAAGCCGGATGACGTTGTGACTGTTGACGCCACCTGCACCACGGACGGCAGCATGACCTATACCTGTGAGCGGTGCCATGAGGAAATCGTTGAGGTCCTTCCGGCCAGCGGGCACGTCTGGCCGGAGGGGAAAGAGCTCCCTGCCAATGTGATGGGCGTCTGCCAGCGGTGCGGTATAACTGCGTACCGGGTCTATACCTATGAGGACGGCGCAACGCCCAGCGGCAGCGGGTACGAAACCAAGCTCTGTGCCAGGGTAATCCAGGAGAAAGACGGAACTGTCTACGGCGTGGACGCAGACGGCAACCGCCTGGAGGGCGACAGCTTCACCGTAATCATCAACGAATCGCTGATGGGGAAAGTGAAAGCGCGTACCGACAAGGACGGCAATACGGTCATGACCTACGTGGCGGGCTACCGCAACATGGACGATGAGGACGGTACAGTCTATCAGATCGGCGCACAGATTCCCTATGAAGAGGTCCCCGGTATGTTCATGGGTCAAGGCAGCTGGGGCCACTACTACTCCGATAACAGCCACAAGACCATTTATCTGCGTGATGTCCGCGAAGCAGTGGCCGATGACTTTGAGGTGGGGATGATTCCCTATGTCTCCGAACCCTCTCAGCCCAACCCGGCGCTGCGCCGCACTCTCTCCAGCACTTCTGAGGGCATTACCGTCGAGAAAGTGTACAACGAAGCGGTCACTACCTGCGTCATCACCTACACCATTCCTGCCGGGTATGCGCAGAACACGGTCAGCATCGACGCGACCAAGGACGTGATGGAGGCCTACCGGCATATCCAGGACGAACAGTGGGGGAGTAACGGTGTACAGCCCGGCGATACCGTGGGCCCGATCTACCTCCGGCTCGTCAACAACTCCGGCAAAACCTTCGCCTACAAGAACGGCAGCTTTGTGGTTCAGAGCGACGGACATGCCGGATCTGCGCCGTATATCGACCCGATTTATACCTTTGACGGCGTGATTCCGGCCGAGGCGAGTGTTCCGTCCCGTGTCGGCAACGGTGCGCTGCGGTATCTCTACCAGACGCAGACAGATCTCGGCGAGGAGGACTTGCAGGACGCTGTGCTGGGCGCCAAGCTGGTCGAAAAGGGCTATGCGAACGGCGTGGCCGATCTCCATCAGTTCTATCTGGACTACTATAACTACTCCTATAGCGAGGAGTACAATACGACCTGGAGCAATCTGAGCCAGATCCCGTATAAGCTGCTGGTTCAGAGAGACGAGGGCATCTTTGGCGGCCAGTCCTCTACCGCAGGCGTGAAGGAGACCAACCCGGAGGTCGCGGGCGTTGGCTACAGCTATATGTACACGCGGCTGCTCAGCGTTGTCCCGGGCAACAAGGAGCTCCTGAAGGACGAGGAGGGGATCTATGCTGTCGGCAACTATATGAAGGGCCTCGCCTCCTACAATGAGGAGGCAAAGACGGCGTTTGGAACCCTTGGAAGCAACAGCAGCGGCCAGTTGATGGGCATGAGCCTCTACTTTAATGGCGAGGTCAACGACTTCTATCAGCAGACCGCCTGGGGCATCCAGGTAGGACTGACGATGGACGAGGTTGTGGTGCCTCCGCCACCTGGTGGCGGCGATCCCGACCCGGATCCCGACCCCGATCCCACCCCGCGGCCCACGCCGACGCCCACGCCCACTCCCACCCCCGTCCCCGAGGAGCCCAATCCCCCGGAGGAGGAGGTCCCCGACGAGGACGTGCCCCGGACGGATGAGCCCGACGTAGAGGTTCCGGACGAGGAGATTCCTCTGGCCAACGTGCCCGAGGAAGAGGTGGAGCTGCTCGAGGAGGAGGTCCCCCTGGCCGATGTGCCCGAGACCGGCGACGAGAGCGGCATTTGGCTGCTGTCGGCCGCTGCGGCGGGGCTCGGCCTGCTGTGGATGTTCCTCACCGGCAGAAAACGCAAGGAGGACGCCGAGGGCTGAGCCCTGAGCGCCTCCAAGGAAGTCCTATGAAAACAGCCGGGGCCCGGACATTGCGTCCGGGCCCCGGCTGCTGCTTGTTCTCAAACGTCTAAATCGCGCCAAAATTCTGGAAGGGCAGGAGGACCATCAGGGCCCGGCCCAGCACGCACCGCTCGTCCACCACCCCCACCGCAGGAAAGCGGCTGTCGGTGGAGTGGTTGCGGTTGTCCCCCATGACGAAGATGGAGCCCTCCGGGACCACCACATGGGTGGTGGTCTCCGCCTCCGGGCAGACCATCAGCTCGTTGATATAGGGCTCGTCCAAGATCCGGCCGTCCACGCTGACCAGCCCGCTGCCGTAATCGATGTCCACAGTCTGGCCCCCCACGGCGATGACCCGCTTGACAATGGGCTGGGAGGAGAAGGACTCCTTGGTCAAAACCACCACGTCGTTCTGCCGGGGCTCGTACCCGATGCTCTGGAGAAGCAGCATGTCCCCGTGGTGGAGGGTGGGCACCATGGACCGGCCGTCCACGCCGATGATCCGCCCCACCAGCGTGAAGACCAGGATCAGCGCCACCAGGGCCATCACCAGGGCCTGGAGCCAGAAGTAGAGATCCATCCGCAGGGCGTCGGGCCCGGACAGCTGCTCCTTCTCCTGTACGCGCTTGCCGCGGCCGGTTTTTTTAGGGTTTGTCTGTTCCAATGCTGCATCAGCTCCTGTTGCTCTAAAGTAAACTCAGCCCTGCCGTTTGGCAAAAAAGCCGTCGATCTTCTGCTTGATGTCGGACTGTTTCAGATCCTTGAGCAGATAGCCCGCCGGTTTCAGGGCCATGACGTTGCGCACGCTGTCCGGATCACTGCGGCCGGTCAGGAAAATCACCGGAAGGTCCGAGAAGGCCTGCTCCGAGCGGAGCATCTCCAGGGTCTGCCGCCCGTCGCAGACCGGCATCTCGTAGTCCAGCAGCACCAAATCCGGCCGGTTCAGGGTGATGGTCCGGATGGCGGCCACCCCGGACTCCGCCAGCGTGATGGCGTAGTCCTCCTCCAGCAGCCGCTTCATGCCCATGCGGATGGTGCCCGAGTCGTCCACCACCAGGATCTTGGGCCGGTGATCGGCCTCCTCCTGGGCCTCCTGGGCCTGGCGCTTGCTTAGGTACTCCTCCACCTCGGTCATGGCGTTCTCGTGCTCGATGGGGGTGCCCACGCCGCTCTCCAGCAGATGGGGCGCGATGGCGCAGTAGGCGAAATAGCCCGCGCCGCCCGTGTTGAACAGCAGGCTGACCTGCAGCGTTTCCCGCTCAAAGATCGTTCGGAACTGCTCATAGGAGAGGAGGGTCTCCTCCTTCAGCTCAAAGGCGCCCTGGTCGGGGAAGTGCTCCAGCACCCGCCCCACAAACTGACGGGCTGTGTACCGGGCGGCGTGGACCAGCATGGAGTCCAGCTTGTTGGTCTGGATACCCAGCACCTTGCCCACCGTATTGATCAGCAGCTTTTCCTCAAACACCAGGATGATGTCCTGGCGCCGGCCGTCCTGAGCCGCTCCATAGGCCAGGCGGTAATAGATCCCCCGGCCGAATTTTTCCCCGCTGTAGGTCTCGCTGATCACCTGGGATTCCAAGTGGAACATGTCGAAGACCAGCTGCACAATCACCTTTTTGATGGCGGCCAGCTCCTCACCCGGCAGCAGATTTTCCCACTTGCGCGCCTGTCTGCCCGTGATGCACTGGTCCTCAGTCAGGGTATGGCCGATGAGCCACCCGGCGCACACGCCCAGGAAGTGGTCCACCGTGTCCTGGGTGTACCCGGTTCGCTCCATCTCCTGCTCCAGGGCCGGAAGGGTGTTTTCCCGGAAATTCTGGTGAATGCGCCGGTGCTGCTCCAGCCCCTCGTAGCCGATGGAGGCCATATAGGCCTCCTCGTCTGCAAAGTGCTTTATGGCGTGGCCTTTAAAGTACTTAATGCCCTCCTGACAGGCCCACTGGCTGTCCTTTTCCTCCTCCTGGAAGGTGAAGAGCTTATTGATGATCTTGAAGAGCCGCTGATGCTCCCTGTCGATCACATCTACGCCAAGATTGTACGCATCCTGCCAGACAAACTGGGGGTCCATGCCTAAAATCCTCCTTCTGCGGCGGACCTTTCTCTTCCCGCCGGCTTATTTCATGAAGGGCCCTGTCCAGGGGCCCGCCGGCCGCCGCGCTCCGCGCCAAACGGCCGCTCCACAGTCAATCCTTCTGCGGCTTCTATTATACAACAAGGCGGACTGGCAATGCAATCTTAATTGGGGGAATTTTGGACTCAGTGCGGCTCCAGGCCTTGTTGGAACATGGGCGGAAAAGGCTCCGCTGTTTGGGCGGTTTGACATGGTTCAAACAAGGCTTAACCCGCAAAGCGGGAAAATACGAACTGGCCGGAGGGGGTGAGATCCGCCTGGGTCCAGGGACGGCCGGGCGGGGTCCCGGGCCGGAGGGCGGCCGAGGTCTCGTCCTTATCGCACAGGGACCAGTTGGCCCAGCTGATGCCCCGCTCCGCCAGAAAGTCCAGCCAGAGCGCGGACTCCTCCAGAAAGACGCCGCCGCTGCCGTCGGCCCGGCTGGTCCCCCACTCGGAGACGAAGACCGGCAGGCCCTGGCCAAGGGCGCTGTCGATGCGGCTGCGCAGCTCCGCGCCGTGGGTGCCCGCGTAGAAGTGGAGGGTGTACATCAGGTTCTCCCCCTCCACCGGATCGGCGGCCGCCAGGTGGATGTCCTGGCTCCAGGTGCTGCTGCCGATGAGGATCACCGCCCGGGGGGAGCGGGCCCGGATGGTTTTCACCAGCCGCTGGGCATAGGGTTTGATGTCGCCCGCCCAGGACGCGCCACCGTTGGGCTCGTTGCAGATCTCATAGATCACGTTGGGGCGGTCCTGGTAGCGCTCCGCCATGTCTCCGAAGAAGGCCTCGGCCTCGGTCACATGGTCCATGGGGTTGCCGTCGGAGAGAATGTGCCAGTCCAGGATGACATACAGGTCCTGCTCAATAGCGGCGTCCACTGCGGCGATCGCCTGCCGCCGCATGGCGCCGGGCTGGCTGAGGTAGCCCCCTTCGCCGGTGTACATGGCCACCCGAAACAGGTTGGCTCCGGCCCCGGCGGTATTACGGATGGACTGCCCGCAGGCAAACTGGCCGTACCACTGGAGCCCGTGGGTGCTCATGCCCCGCAGGACCACCGGCGCGCCGTCCTCGCCGCAGAGCTGGGTCCCCTGCACCTTGAGCCACCCGTGCTGGGAGACGCCGCCCCGGGCGGCCTGGACCGCCTGGGCGGGGGGCGGAGTCTCGGGGGCGGGAGAGGCGCCGGGGGCCGGGGCGGTCCCGGCGGCACGCCGCCCCGCCCGCAGGATCAGCGTGCAGGCCTCGGCCCGGCTCAGGCCGTCCTTGGGCCGGAAGTCCCCGTTGGCGTCCCCGGTGACCACCCCCGCCCCATAGGCCCCCAGCACAAACTGGTAATAGCGGCCGTCCAGGGCGGAAAAGTCGCGGATCTTGGCCGACTCGGCCGTGTAATCCCAGGGCGCGCCGGGCAGGAGGGCCCGCATAAGGATCTTCACTGCCAGCTGGCGGGGGATGGGCCGGTCGAAGGTCTCGCCGGTGGGGGGGATCTCGTCCCAGTCGTACCAGCCCGCCTGGAGCGCGGCCTGGAGATAGCCCGCCGCCCAGTGACTGCTCTGGGCCGGGACAGGGGAGAGCCCCGCCCGCCGGGCGGTGATGGCCACGAACTCGGCGGCCGAGATGGTCCGCCCGGGCTGGAAGGTGCCGTCCGGATAGCCGGTGAGCAGGCCGGAGCCGGCCATCTGGGCCACCGCCTCCTCATACCAGCTGCCGGGCTCCACGTCGGGGAAGGCGGCCAGGGCCCCCTGGACCGGCAGCAGAGCGCACAGCAGGACGGCCGCGAGGGTTCGGGTGAGCTTGCGCATGAAACAGACCTCCTTACGGCGCGGGCGGGGTCTCCCCGCCGGGGGCCGGGGCGTCCGGTACGGGATCGGGGGCCGGGGGCTCCGCCGGGTCCGGCTCCGGTTCCGGTGCGGGAGACGCCGCCGGGGCGTCCGTGGCCTGGGGCGGCGCCGTGGGGACCGGTTCTGCGGAGGGCTCCGGCCCGGCCTGCCCGTCCTCCTCCGGCGCGGGGGAGGCAGGCGGCGTCTCCTCCGCAGGACCGGCCGGAGGCGCTTCTCCGGCGGACGCATCCGGCGCAGGGGTTGGGACGGGCGTGGGCGCGGGCTCGGGCGGCGGCGTCCCCCAGGCCACGGCCTGGACGACCCAGCGGGTGGCGTGACCGCTGCCCGTGCAGGTGGACAGGGTAATAATCTTGTCGTAGGTGTGGGGCGTGAGGCCGGTGTCGATGGCCGACTGGGCCAGACAGTAGTCAATAAAGCTCTGCTTGGCCTGGTCGCCGGAGAAGCCCAGCCGGTAGGTGTCCCCCTGGGTGCTCACCTCATAGGCGGCGAAGATCTCATAGCGGGTGGTGCCGCTGCCGGTGGTGATATACACACAGGGGTGGGCGCTCCAATAGCTCTGGCTCTTGAAGCGGTGCAGGATGCCGAACATGGAGTTATTCCGCATCCGGTGGCCGTAGATCAGGGTGTTGAAGTCGCTGAAATCGCTGCTGTTCTGGTGCTCCAGGAAGATGGCCCCCACCGCGCTGCGGGTGCGCCGCCAGGTGTGGTTCAGATAGTAGTCGTTGTCGCCGCATTGGAGAAGGGGGTAGGAAATGCCGGTGCCCGGCAGGAGGATCCACCCCAGCACGTCGGAGTTGACCTCCCGCAGGGCGGTGAAGTCCATCTCCCGCAGGGCCTCGGCATAGGGGTCCACGTAGACCGGGACGGGGGTGGCGCTGGGCGCGGGAGTGGCCGCCGGATCCGCCGGCTGGACGGGGGCGGAGGCGGAGGGCGGGGCGGCCTGCTCCGGCGGGACGGCGGCCGTAGGGGCGGGCAGACTGTCCAGATCGGGCAGGCCGGCCAGGGCCTCGGCCTCTGCATAGGTCTCCTCGCCCTGGCGGTAGACCGTCATATCGTGGATCATGCCCACCGCGCTCACAGCCAGTACGGCGGCCAGCACGAGGATCAGGATTTTACGGACACGTGGTTTCATACGGGTTCCCCCTTTTGCGGTGTTGGGCGGCGCGCCGCCGGTTCTCTCTATTATATCCGAGCGGGACGGAAAGAGCAAGGGGCCCGGACTGCAAAGCAGTCCGGGCCCCTGAAGCTGTGCCGCTTATCCCATGCGGCGCAGCAGCTGTTCCGGGTTGTCCGCGTGGTCCAGGGCGGTCTCCCGAGTGATCTCCCCCGCCTGATAGAGGTTCAGGATGGACTGATCCATGGTGATCATGCCCTCCGCGCCGCCTGCGGCGATGGCGTTGTCGATCTGGTGGCTCTTGCTGTCCCGGATGAGGCTGCGGATGGCGCTGTTCATGTGCATGATCTCGTAGGCGGGCACCAGGCCGCCCTTGGCGTCGGGCAGGAGCTGCTGGGACACCACCGTCCGCAGCACCATGCTCAGCTGCACCCGGACCTGCCCCTGCTGGCCGCTGGGGAAGGAGTCCACAATCCGGTCGATGGTGTTGACCGTCCCCTTGGTGTGGAGGGTGGCAATCAGCAGGTGGCCGGTCTCGGCCGCCGTCATGGCCGTGCGGATGGTCTCGTGGTCCCGCATCTCCCCCAGGAGGATCACATCGGGGGCCTGACGCAGGCAGGCCCGCAGGGCGGACAGGTAGTCCTCGGTGTCGATGGCGATCTCCCGCTGGCTCACAATGCTTCGCTTATCCCGGTGGAGGTACTCGATGGGATCCTCCAGGGTGATGATGTGGGCGTCCCGGGTGGCGTTGATCCGGTCGATGATGCAGGCCTGAGTCGTGGATTTGCCGCTGCCCGCCGTACCCGTGACCAGCACCATGCCGTGGGCGGTGTTGGCCAGATCCATCACCTGGGGCGGGATGCGCAGGGCCTGCCAGTCCGGGATGTCGAAGGAGACCACCCGGACTACGGCGGCCAGGGAGCCCCGCTGCCGGTAGGTATTGACCCGGAAGCGGGCCAGACCGCCCACGGCAAAGGAGAAGTCGTCGTCCCCGCAGTGCAGGTAGCGGTCCATGGACCGGTTGGCGCGGGCATAGAGGTCGGTGATCAGCCGCTCGCTCTCATCGGGGAGGATCCGCTCCTCGCCGATGGGGCACATCCGCTTATCCAGCTTCTCGCAGACCGGCCCGCCCGCCACAATAAACAGATCGGAGGCCTGATCGGCCACCGCACGCTTCAAATAATCCAGAAGCTCCGCCATGGGGGAGCCCTCCTTTATGATGTTATTCTTCCGGCATCCACAGCCCCAGGTCCTCCTCGGGCATCCACAGGTCCAGACCGTCGTCCGGGGCCCACTCGCCCGCCGGGACCGCCCGCCAGGACTCCACGACATACTCCGCGCCGGAGATCCCCTTCAGTATCACCTGGACCTGGAGCTCCTGGGTGTCCGAGATGGGGACGGCATAGCCGGCCTGGAGCAGGCCGCTGCCGGAGAGCGTCACGCCCTCGGGGGTCTCGCCGTTTCTCAGCCGGGCCAGGATCTCCTGGGCCTGGACATCGGCGGCGTAGTAGTCCTGCACCGCTTTGGCCGAGGCGCCGGCCAGCCGCCCGTCCGCCCGCACGGTGGACAGGCTCAGCAGGGCGAACACGGTCAGGCAGAGCACCGCGAAGGCCACCAGCAGGGAGCTCCCGCCCAGGGCGGGCGGGGCAAAGCGGGTCTTTCTTCCCTCATCCATCAGGGGCTCACCTCCTGCCATGCCACTTCCAGCGAAAAGAGGGACTCCATAGTTCCGGACTCCCAGACGAAGGCCTCTACCTGGGCCTTGCCCAGACCGTCCACGCCGCTCTCCACGGCCTGCGCCCGCAGGGTGTAGCGGCTGGAATGGGGCCGTCCGTCGCCGGGGAGGAGGTTCCAGTCCCCGTCAAAGCCCACAAAATAGCCGAAGCCGTCCCGCTGTCCGGGCGCGGCGGCGCAGGCCAGGGCCAGACCGGCCTCCACATCGCCCGTGTGCTGAATGGCCTCGGCGGCGTTCTGGCACAGAACCACAGCCTGATCCCGCGCCTCGCTCCGCTCCGACAGGGCGTCCGACTTCACAAAGGCCTGGAGGCACAGGGCGGCCGCCAGGGCGAAGACCAGGAGCATCACCATCTGCTCCATCAGGGCCAGAGGGGCCTTGCTCCTCATGCGCCCACCCCCTCTCCGCTGCGCAGGGCCAGCACCAGGGTGCTGGGCGCGCCGTCCACCCCGGCGGTGACGGTCAGCAGGCCGTCCTCCAGGGCAAAGGCCAGGCTGTCCGCCGGCATGATCTTCTCCCCGTCCCCGGGGGACAGCTCCGCCGAGGCGTCGGCGTAGAGCTCCATCATATAGCCCTCATGGCAGTAGACCCGGGTGACATAGGGGCTCTCCTGCTCGGCCAGGACCAGGGCCTCGCTCCCGCCGAAGGGCTCCACGGCTACGCAGCCCGCTCCGTCGGCCTGCCGTACCCGGGTGGCCACATACTGGACGCAGGTGCGGCGGTCATAGGCGGCCTGATCCCGTAGCGTCAGGCGGCGGTAGGCGTCCGCGCCGGTCAGCAGCACCGCCAGCACGCATACCGCGAACACGCCGAACAGCAGCAGGGCGATCAGTCCGTTCAAATGGTGTTTGATGGGTTGTCTCTTCATGGCTTGTTCTCCAACACCGTGATGTCCGGCATCAGGTTTTCCGCAAAAATGTCATAGCGGACCGTATAGCGGGCCTCATCCACCTGGAGGCCGTAGTGGTCCTTTAAGTAGTCCAGATCGGGGGGGTAGACCCCCTCGGCGGCGTAGCAGGCCACACAGCCCCGGCGCAGGGACTGCTCCAGCTGGCGCAGGTCCTCGCTCTCCCGGCCGCTGTCCAGGCTGTTGAGGGCGGAGGCAAAGCACAGCAGCACCACCACCGCCAGCCCCGGCAGCAGCACGCCCCGCAGGACGCCGGCCAGCCCGGCTCTCTTCCTCTTCATAGGCTCACCCGATGGCGGCCATGATGTGCATCAGGGGCAGCATCACGGACAGCAGGATCAGGCCCACCAGCACCGAGCACACCAGCACCAGGGCGGGCTCCACCCGGCTTACCCGGTCCTCCAGGGCGGCCTCGCTCTCCTCAGACAGGCTCTGGGCGATCTTGGCCATAGAGGCGTCGCCCGAGCCGCTGCGCTGGCCCAGCTCCAGCAGGCGGCAGGCCCCTGCGGGCAGCAGGCCGCTCTCCTTCAGGGCGGTATTGAGGGGCTCCCCCTGGTCCAACCGGGCGCGGCAGCCGAGGCAGCGCTCCTTGGCGGGGGGCACGTCGTCCATCAGGCCGGCGGCCAGGGCGATGGACTCCTCCAGGGGCAGGCCGCTGGCCATGCCCATGGCCAGGGCCTGGGCCAGACGGGCGGTGTTCATCTGCCGGGAGACCCCCTTGTCCCCGCGGCTGCTGCGCCACATGGCCAGGATTTTGGCCCGGAAGGGCTCCACGGCGGCGAAGGCGGCCAGGAACACAGCCACGGCGATGAGGATCACCCACAGCACGGGCATGGCGCCGTCCAGCCAGCGGCCCAGGGTCAGCAGGCCCCCGGCCACGCCGGTGAGCCGCCCGCCCAGGGAGGCATATACCTCGTCAAAGATGGGCAGCACCTTGACCAGCAGCACGGCAATCACCACCAGCATCAGCACCAGCATCACCGCCGGGTAGAGCAGGGCGCTGCGGATGCGCCGGTCCAGGCGGGCCCGGTCCTCATAGTACCGGGAGAGGGCGCTCAGGGCCTCCTCGGTGCGTCCGGCCCGCTCTCCCACCTCGATGAGGCCGCAGACGTAGGCGGGAAAGCGGCCGCTCTCCCGCAGGGCGGCGGACAGAGACGCGCCGCCGTCCACCTGGCGGGCCATGCCCGCCAGCAGCTCCCGGTACTCCGGGGTACTCTCCTCGGACAGAAGGGCCAGCGCGTCCCCCACGCCCACCCCCGCGTGGAGCAGGAGAGACAGCTCCAGGCACAGGGATGCGATTTCCTCGTGTGAAATACTGTTCTTCTTCATCTGATACTCCAATCCTTGCAAGAAATCAAATGGGCTTGCGGAAAATCCGCAAGCCCATTTTAACCTAAATTCAGGGATTCGTAAAGAGGGAATCTCGCTGATTTCAGGCAATCGCTCAATAGAGATACTTCGTGGTGTAGTTGCTGCCGTCGCCGATATACTTCATGATGGTCTCGCTCTTATGGCTGGAGGAGGCGAAGGTGGGGTCCATGCGCTGCCAGCTGGCGCCGTCGAAGTAGATGGCCCCGTCGATCCAGCCGGTCTCCTTGGTCCACACGCTGATCCAGGCGTGATAGGCGGTGCCTGCGTAGCCCACCACCAGCTTGCAGGGGACCCCCTGGCTGCGGAGCATCCCGGCCATCAGGGCGGCGTAGTCGAAGCAGATGCCCGTCTTGGCGGCGAGGACGGTGTCCAGCACCGGCAGATAGCCGCTCTTGACGGTGGCGGCCTTGTTGGTGTCATAGGTCAGGGTATCTACCACGAAGTTGTAGACCTTCTCCACCTTTTTCAGGGGGTCGGTGACGCCGGCGGTCAGCTCGGCGGCTTTCTTGGTGGTGGCGGCGGCCGTGGCGTAGTCCACGTACTGGTTGGGCCGCAGGAAGGGGGCGAACTCGTCCTTCAGAGTGACGGTAAAGCTGGCGGAGACCACGGTGGCGTACTTCTGGCCCGAGGTGTTCTCGAACACGGTGGCCTTGTAGCTGCCGTTGCCGTCGGACAGGGGGAAGGTGACCCACTTTCCGGGGGGCAGGTCGTAGGTGTAGGTGGTGGCGGGGCCGGTCACCTGGACCTTGAGCCGCTTGGTGGTGGAGCCGGTGAAATTGACCATCACATAGCCGTCGGCGGTGTTGGAGTAGTCAATGACGGCCCGGTCGCACTTCTGGACCACCGTACCGGCGGCCACCGGGAGGAGCATCCCGCTCTGGGCGGCGGCGATGCTGGCGGGGGTTCCGGCCGCAGCGGCGCTCTGGATGCAGCCGGCCGACAGAACGGCGGCCAGAACCAGGGCCGGGATACGCTTTTTCCAATGACGCATAGTCGAGCACTCCTTTCAGAAGATCAACGGGCCGCGGGGACCGCGGCGCACTACCTTTCATTTGTCAGGGACAGTATAGCATATGCCGGAGGAAATGAAAAGTACTTTTTGAAAAATATTTTTCTTATTTTTGTTTTTTGCGTAACCGCATAAAAAAGAATGCCCAAGCTTCCGCGCCTACTTAGTTTAAGAGATGCACCAGTCAGTCTAAAAACAGGCTGACTGGTGCATCTATTGAAGTTTCAAATTACTTAAAATACCCATTCTGCGTTTGTTGCGTTTGTAATAGTAATAAGGATCAGAGGAAGCGCTATTCAATATATATTTTCCCCTCTTTTATAAAAACAGGGTCTGACGATGCTCCGATGAAATAAATATGGTATTCTCCGGGTTCTTGTATCTCCACTTGATATGAGGCGGCTGATTCGTTCAGTATACTCGGTTCTGATACCATTCCGTTAAAGATATACCCAATCCCAATGGTTTGAGTACGATTCGCTTTTTCAAATGACCATTTTAACACATCTCCTTTCGAGCATAACCACCCCATGCCGTCTGTATGAAATAAGATCCCCATGCAGCCATTAGGAACAATGAGTGCCGGTGTGCTTTCTGATGACGTATCTATCCTTTGTATCGTTCCTTCAAATATAAAATTTTCGGGATATGTAATGGTAAACTGATCATCAATCCCGTCGCAAGCGGCAAAAATTGATGTGGGAGCTTCTAGATCTGCTGTGCCTTGCGCAATAACATATTCATGTTGTTGATTGTCCTTGTTACATGCGGGGACCATCAACATAAAACATATTAGTATAGATACGGTTAACATGCTTTTCCGGAATATACGTCCACGGTTCCTTCTCAAATTTAACACCGCCCACATTTCTTGGTATATGAATGAAATTTTTATATATCACCTCTTTTTTGTTGTTTTACCATGGAATAAAACGAAAGTCAAGTTATAATTTGGAGATATTAGATATAGTTTGTAATTTTAACGGGCGCCGATCTGGTGGATCGGCGCCCGTCTGGGTATCAAACGGAGGTCACTGGGGGTTGAGGGTGTAGTTGGGGGCCTCTTTGGTAATATAGATATCGTGGGGGTGGGACTCCCGGAGACCGGCGGCGGTGATCTGCATGAACTGGGCCTTGCTTTGGAGCTCGGCGATGCTGCGGCAGCCGGTGTAGCCCATACCGGCCCGCAGGCCGCCCATGAGCTGGTAGATGGTCTCGCCGGTGAGTCCCTTGTAGGGGACGCGGCCCTCTACGCCCTCGGGCACCAGCTTCTTGTTGTTCTCCTGGAAGTAACGGTCCTTGGAGCCCTTGGACATAGCGCCCAGGGAGCCCATGCCCCGGTAGACCTTGAACTGGCGGCCCTGATAGACCTCGGTGTCGCCGGGGGACTCCTCGCACCCGGCCAGCAGAGAGCCCAGCATAACCACGCTGGCTCCGGCGGCGATGGCCTTGGCGATGTCGCCCGAGTACTTCACGCCGCCGTCGGCAATCACAGGCACCCCATATTCGGCGGCCACACAGGCGGCGTCGTAGACGGCGGTGATCTGGGGCACGCCGATGCCGGCCACCACCCGGGTGGTGCAGATGGAGCCGGGGCCGATGCCGATTTTCACGCAGTCCGCCCCCGCCTCGATAAGGTCGCGGCAGCCGGCGGCGGTGGCCACGTTGCCGGCGATCAACTGCACGTCGGGGTACAGGGCCTTGATGCGCTTCACGGTCTCCAGCACGTTCTGGGTGTGGCCGTGGGCGGAGTCCAGGGTGAGCACGTCGGCCCCCGCGTCGGTGAGGGCGGCCACCCGGTCCAGCACGTCGGCGGTGGCGCCGATGGCGGCGCCCACCATCAGCCGGCCCTTCTCGTCCCGGGCGGAGTTGGGGTAGACCTCGGCCTTCTCGATGTCCTTGATGGTAATCAGGCCCTTCAGGCGGAACTCGCTGTCCACGATGGGCAGCTTCTCAATCTTATGCTGGCGGAGGATCTCCTTGGCCTGGGCCAGGGTGGTGCCCTCCGGGGCGGTGACCAGGTTCTCCTTGGTCATCACGTTGTCGATGAGCTGGGACATGTCAGTCTCAAACTTCATGTCCCGGTTGGTGATGATGCCGATCAGCCTGCCGTTGTCGCAGATGGGCACGCCGGAGATGCGGAACTTGGCCATCAGCTCGTCCGCCTCGGCGAGGGTGTGGCCGGGGGCCAGCCAGAAGGGGTTGGTGATCACGCCGTTCTCCGACCGCTTCACCATGTCCACCTGTTCGGCCTGCTGGCTGATGGACATATTTTTGTGGATGATGCCGATGCCGCCCTCCCGGGCGATGGCGATGGCCATGCGGTACTCGGTGACGGTGTCCATGGCGGCGCTCATCAGGGGAATGTTCAGCCGGATCTTTTTGGTGAGCTGGGTGGTCAGGTCGATGTCGGCCGGGAGCACGTCGCTCTCCGCGGGGACCAGCAGCACGTCGTCAAAGGTGAGGCCCTGCTTGGTGAACTTGTGGGAGGGATCAGTGTTGACCATGGTGCATCTCCTTCTTTCTTTTTGATACCCGCAGGCCGCGGGTTGAAATTTTTCCTATTTTACGCTGGCGGCGGGGGATTGTCAAGAAATTGTTTGGGAGGGCTTGCAGCCCTCGGGGAGCGCCGGAACATCCGGCGGGGGCTTTGCAGGGGCCCCCTGCGGGGCGCGCCTGCGCGGCGGGCGCCCCATTTCTTTTCAAAAAGAAATGGGGGAAAGAAAATTAAGAACGACGGGGATCGGGCGGCCTCTCTGTCCAATCACCACCCAGACTTGTGAGTAGTTGCGCACGCCCGATAGATTTACCTCATTTACGGCAGCGCTGCCGCGCTCGGGTGGCCCGCGTCGATTATGATTCCCAGACTTGATAGGTTTTGCAATTCAATTATGGTGTCTGTCGGCCGCCACGTAGTACCCGCGCCGCGTGGTTTAGATATTCGCTCGAATCGGTACAGGTTCAGCTCCACACCGCCTCGACCAAACAACGATCCACACGGCGCACCGCAGCGTTAAGAAAACTTGCCGGGGGCAAGTTTTTAGCGTAGGCCCGGCCGGCTATGCTGGCCGGGGGGAACCAAAGGAGAGCGCGGCGGGCAACTACTGCCGATCAGGGAGGCCCCAGAAAACCGTACCGGCCGCCCGATCCCCGGGTCCAGGGCCGGAGCCCTGGTTTCTCTTTGCTGCTTTCTCCAAACGGAGAAAGCAGGCCTCCGCGGCAGCGGACCCCCGGAGGACTGGAAGTCCTCACCCCTCGGAGCGGAGCTCTGCCAGCCGCAAAAACCCGTCAAACCGGGGCCTTCCGGCCCCATCCACTCCATGCACATACCAGGCGTCCCCGTCCTGGGCGGCCGAGAGCTCCAAGGTCTCCCCCGCCCGGCACTCGGCCAGATAGCCGATCTGGAGCTCCGAGACAAACCGCCCGGGGAGCAGCTCCTCCAGATGAATCCCGTCGGCCATGGCGTCGGCGTACTTCACATTGTTGACATGCCCGTTGATATCGGTATCGCTATAGTGAAAGGCGCGCCGCGCCGCCGGGACCATAGGCTCCGGCAGGTGGAGCTTGGTCAAAAGCCTGTCCTTGCACAGCGCGCCCCCGCCGGTGTCCCGGGGCTCGTCCAGGCGGGACATGCGCAGCAGGCGGCGGCTGCCAACATCGGCCAGCACCCAGGTGGAGACCGCCTCCCCAACCGGGACGCCGTTGAGCAAAAGATCAAAGTCCCGGTAGAGGGCCGCGCCCTGGTCCGCCCGGTGCCAGGTGCGCACGGTCACCGCATCCCCCCAGCAGAGGGGCCGCTCCAGCCGGTACCACATGCGGGCCACCATCCAGATGGCGTTGTATTTTTCCAGCATTTCAGGGCCCGACCAGCCGAGCTCCCCGGCGGCGGCGGCGGCCGCCTCCTGGAGCAGCGTCAGCACCCCGGAGGGGCGGCACTGGCCCAGCAGCCCGATATCCCGGGCCTCCAGACTGCGCGTCTGCTCATAAAAAACGCTCATGGCTTCTCCTCCCTGCCGTGGATGACCAGCCTGGTTTTACAGCAGAGGCTGTCCAGATCCCCGGCCGTGGCGGCGGGGATGCGCATCACCGCCCCACAGGCGGCGCAGCTCAGATCGATGGAGCTGTAATTGACCTGTAGGTTCCACCGGCGGGAGCCGCAGGTGCAGGAGATGCCGTCCCGCTGGGCGATGTCCCGCAGCTCGGAGAGCATCTCGTGCATCACCAGCTCGTCCAGGAAGGTCCCCTGGGCCCCGGCCTGGGCCTCCAGCTTGTCCGCCGCCTCCTCCAGCCGGGCCAGGGCGGCGAAGACGGGGCCCTCCTCCCCCACGTAGCAGCAGTCCAGCCCCGACGCGGCGCAGGAAAAGGCCAGCAGCCGCTCGTGCAGGAAGGCGCGGGACGAGCAGGTGACGGTGTGGTCCCGGCCGCAGAAGAGACAGGGCACGGTAAGCCGCACCCGGTCCCCCAGCAGCTCCGCCCGGAGCGAGGACTTGCCGCAGGGGCAGGGCAGATCGCTGCCTGCGGCGGCCAGCTGGAAGACGCTGCGCTCTATCACCACGCCTTGGCGGCACGCGGGACAGAGATAGGCCAGGGTTCGCTTGGCTTCCTCAACCATAATGGAATAAGCCTCCTAATTGCAATGCGCCATAAGAAATGGACCGTCCGCAGCTTGTCCTGCGGGCGAACACTTCTATGATACCACAAATACGGGAATTTGACCAGCGTTTTCCGCCGGAGCCCCCTATGGCTGGGCGCAGGGGAGGCTGCCCAGCCGCGTCAGGATTTTTTCGCGGTATTCCGCGTGGTGGGGCATTCCGCCGCCCAGACCGCCGCGCTTGGGGAGCTGGAGCTTGAGGAAATTGCCGTTTTTCAGCCAGACAGAGCAGTGGACGGCCCCCATCAAAGCCTTCTTGATCACACAGCGCTGGATCTCCGAGAACGGAAAGCAGACGCCCGCGTCCTCTGCCACGGTTTTGCGCAGATCGGGCACGAGATAGCGCTGGGAGAGGTATTTGCGCTCCTCGCACTCCGCCACCAGGAGACAGCGGGCGGTGATTCCGAGATACACGTCAAAATAGGAGGTCTTCTTCTGGTTGACCTGGAGCGTGATCCCGTGGATCCCGGCGGCGAGGGTCTCGCCCTCGGGCAGACACGCCTCCAAAACCTGAACCATGCGGGCCTCGTCGAAAATATCGGACATTGGCTGGGTCCTCCTTCTCCATTCCGGTGTTCTGCCTACTATCATACTACACGGCGGCGCGTATCACAAGCCGTTTTGCACGGCGCAGGACAAAACTGGAAGGGGACGGACTCATAATTTCCACGCTTTGGCCCACACTATCCCCATCTGACTGACAGATAGGGGAGAATCCGTATGACCACAAAAAAGCTGGGGCGGCAGACCGTGGCCTTTGCCAGCCCGCCCTCCATAGCGGGCTTTGCCAGCGTGGTGGGCAAGAAGGAGGGGGACGGCCCCCTGGCCGCCAGCTTCGACCATGTGGAGCAGGACGACAGCTTTGGAGAGAAGACCTGGGAGAAAGCCGAGTCGGCCATGCAGCGTCTGGCCCTGTCCGCCGCCCTGGACAAGGCCAAGCAGTCCGCCTCCGCCATGGACTATATTTTTGCCGGGGATCTGCTGAACCAGTGCATCGGCTCAGGCTTTGCGGTCCGGGGACAGGACGTCCCCTTTTACGGGCTCTACGGGGCCTGCTCCACCATGGCCGAGTCCCTCTCCCTGGCCGCCATGATGCTGGACGGGGGCTTTGGGGAGTGGGCGGCGGCGATGACCTCCTCCCACTTCTGCTCGGCGGAGCGGCAGTACCGCACGCCTCTGGAGTACGGCGGCCAGCGCACCCCCACCGCCCAGTGGACGGTGACGGGAGCGGGGGCGGTGATCCTGGCCCGGGCGGGAGACGGGCCCTACGTGACCCACGCCACCACCGGGAAGATCGTGGACAAGGGGATCAAGGACGCCAACAACATGGGGGGCGCGATGGCGCCTGCGGCCTACGCCACCATCAAGGCCCACCTGGAGGACACCAGGCGCAAGCCCTCTTTTTATGATCTGATTGTCACCGGAGATCTGGGGAAGCTGGGCAGCGAGATTGTGAGGGACTTTTTCCACCGGGACGGCATGGATTTGAAGAACTACGGGGACTGCGGCCTGCTGATCTACGACCTGGAGGGGCAGGATGTCCACTGCGGCGGGTCGGGCTGCGGCTGCTCGGCGGCGGTGCTGGCCGGGTATCTGCTCAACGGACTGCGGGCGGGCCGCTGGAAGAACCTGCTGTTCTGCGGCACCGGGGCGCTGCTCTCGCCCACCTCCGTGCAGCAGGGGGAGAGCATCCCGTGTATCTGCCACGCGGTGGCGATTTCAGCGCAGAAATGAGGAATGGATATGGAGACGGTTTGGGAGTACGCCCGCGCCTTTCTGTGCGGGGGAATTTTATGCCTGATTGGACAGATCCTGATCGATAAGACGCCGCTGACGCCGGCGAAGATTCTGGTGACCTATGTGGTCTCCGGCGTTGTGCTGGGGGCGCTGGGGATTTACAAATATATTGTGGCCTTTGGGGGCGCGGGCGCTACAGTGCCGCTGACCGGGTTCGGCTATCTGCTGGCCAAGGGCGTGGCCAAGGCCGTGGAGGAAAACGGCGTCATGGGGGCCCTGTCGGGGGGCGTCACCGCCGCGGCCTGCGGGATTACCGCGGCGATCTTCTTCGGGTACCTGGCGGCGCTGGTCTTTCGATCGAAGTCTAAATCTTGAGGAAGGGCTTAGCCCTTCGGGGACACCTCCGGTGAGGCCGCTGCCGCGGGGGCCTACTTTCTCCCCGTGGAGAAAGTAGCAAAGAGACGCCAGGGCTTCGGCCCTGGACCCGGGGTCGGGCGGCTGGTACGGTTTTCGTTAGCCTCCCTGATCGAAAGTAGTTACTCGCCGGTTCAGATGTTGCTTGTCGTGACCAACGGCGGCCCCAGGCCGCCCGCCGAGCGATTGTTACCCAGCAAAACCTGTCAGCGGAAGCGTTTTTTCTTCGTGCGCTCTATGCCGCCACCGGCTTCCATGCGCCGCGTGGATAGATATTTGGTTGAGACGGTGCCGGGCTGCGCCTGTACCGATTCAAGCAAACATCTAAAACACGGCGCGTCCTCTCCGTGGCGGCCATCAGATCCCGTGATTGAATTGCAGCGACTCACAAGTCTGGGAGTCATAATGGTAGCGGGCCACCCGAGCGGCGGCGAGCCGCTGCCGTAAAA
>CANSQX010000002.1 GCA_947649225.1 uncultured Flavonifractor sp. | reverse complement strand
GCCATGGTGGCCCGGAGGACGGAGAATTTTTCAATGCGGTCGTCCACCTTGGATTTTTTCCGCATCCCGGCGGCGTCGATGAACAGGAATTTTCCCTGTTCGTTCTCGAAAAAGCTGTCCACCGCGTCCCGGGTGGTGCCCGCCACGTTGGAGACAATCACCCGCTCCTCCCCCAGGATACGGTTGACCAGGGAGGACTTGCCCACGTTGGGCTTGCCGATGACCGCCACCTTGATTACGTCGTCCTCGCTCTCCGCCTCCCCCTCCGGAGGGAAGTGCTCGAAGCAGGCGTCCAGCAGATCGCCGGTGCCATGGCCGTGGACCGCCGACACAGGGATGGGATCCCCCAGCCCCAGGTTGTAGAACTCGTAGATGTCCGGATTGGTGTGGCCCACCTGGTCCATCTTGTTTACCGCCAGCACCACCGGCTTCCGGGCGCGCAGGAGCAGGTTGGCCACCTCCTGGTCGGAGGCGGTGAGGCCGCTCTTGATGTCGCAGAGGAAGACGATCACAGTGGCGTTCTGGATGGCGATCTCGGCCTGTTCCCGCATAAAGGCCAGAATCTCACTGCCGGCCGAGGGCTCGATGCCCCCGGTGTCCACCAGGTCGAATTGCCGGCCCCGCCACTCGGCCCCGGCATAGAGCCGGTCCCGGGTGACGCCGGGGGTGTCCTCCACAATGGACAGCCGCCGGCCTGCCAGCTTGTTGAAAAGCATGGACTTGCCCACATTGGGCCGGCCCACGATGGCAATCAAGGGTTTCGGCATGATGATGCCCTCCCGTTTTTTCTGGGGAACCGCAGATTGAACCGATGGTTCCCTTGGATCGGCTTATTGCCCCAGCATCCGTGCGCAGAGGTCGTACCCGTCCTGCTGTACCGGGATCACCGGCACGCCCAGGGCGGCCTCCACCCCGGCGAGGGTCACGTCGTCCAGGAACACATCGCCGCCGTGGCGCAGCATATTGACCGGGAGGAGCAGCCGCTCCCCCAGCTCCCGCCCCTGGAGCTGCCCGATCAGGTCCCCGCCGGTGATCAGGCCGGAGACCGTGATGGTCTCCCCGAAAAAATGGTTGACGATGGGGTAGACTCTACCCTTAGTATGGCAGTTTGCCGCCATTCTGTCAACGATTTCCGCCAGCCAGGGGGCGGCGTCCACCCCGCAGGCGAGGGAGAAGGGGGGCGGCGGGCTGTCCGGCGGCGTCTCGTCCGCCAGGGCGGCGTCGAACTCGGTGCGCAGCAGCCGGAGCATCCCCACGCCGTTCTCCAGCTGGGTGTAGTCCTCATAGTAGGGGTCCGCCGGGATGGGGCGGCCCGCCTTGAGATAGAATTCGTCGGAGCACCAGAACAGAGTGGTGCCGTGCGTCTCCCGGCACTGCCGCCCGAATTCCTCCACCTGGTCCACCACGGCGGCGGCCTCCCCGGCGGTATAGGGCCGCAGGGGATAGAGCCCCGCCCGGTGCCTGGTGAGCCCTACAGGCACCACCGAGACGCTGTTCACCTCCGGGTACAGGGCGGCCAGATCCTCCATGGTGCGGGCGAGCTCCGCCCCGTCGTTGAGGCCCGGGCAGGCCACGATCTGGCAGTTCATGGTGATCCCCGCCCGGGCGAAGCGGGTCATGTGCTCCAGAATGGTCCCGCCGTTTTTGTGGCCCAGCATCTCGGCGCGCAGGGCGGGGTTGGTGGCGTGGACCGACAGGTTGATGGGGGAGATCCGCAGGTCCACAATGCGCTGAAGCTCCCGCCGGGACAGGTTGGTGAGGGTGATATAGTTCCCCATTAAAAAGGAGAGGCGGGCGTCGTCGTCCTTGAAGTAGAGGGACTCCCGCATCCCCCTGGGGAGCTGGTCCACAAAGCAGAACACGCAGCGGTTGGCGCAGGACCGGGCCCTGTCCATGAGATAGGTCTCGAAGCTCAGGCCCAGCTCCTGTCCCTCCTGCTTTCTCACCCGGACGGTGCGGGTTTTCCCGTCCGGCCCGGCCAGGGTCAGGATCAGCCGGGGATCGTAGGTGTAGAATTTGTAGTCCAGCACATCCACAATGGGGTGGCCGTTGACCTGGAGCAGGGTCTCGCCGGGGCGCACCCCGGCCCGGTGGGCGGGGCTCCCCCGATCCACCGACTGGATCACCGTCATGCTCACTGCCGTCCCTCCTGCTGCGGATCTGCGATCCGCTCTATTGTACCCCAATTCCGCGCAAAAAGAAAGAGGGGTGGAATCCCCCTCTCAGCATGTCGAAAAACGACAATCTTTCGTTGTGCGGCAAAAGGCCAAAGAGCTTTGCGTGGGGGATAGTGTGAAAGGGGGGCGAAGCCCCCGCTTTCGCGTTTAAGAACCCGCCCGCAGGCGACCGGTTCCGGCAAGCTGCCGAAACCGGCCTCAGGCTGACGGGAACCCCGTCAGCCTGAGAGGGGTGGAATCCCCCCCCTCGTTTCTTTTTGGCTATTTACTTCGCCTCGGCCTCGGCGGATCCGAACGTGCGGCCGTTGTAGCTCATGCAGGACGTACACATCCGGTGGGGCAGGCGGAACGCGCCGCACTTGGGGCAAGTGGTCACGCCGGGAGTCTCCAGCTTCCAGACGGAGCTGCGGCGCTTGTTCCGGCGCTGCTTGGACACTTTACTCTTAGGGACTGCCATATTATGACACCTCCTTAGGTCAACGCCCTGGCCGGGCAGAATTTTCTCAGTCTTCGCTGGGATTGCTATCCAAAAGCTGCGCAAGGGCAGCCAATCTTGGATCCACTTCAGGCTTGCAGCGGCAGGGACCTTCGTTCAGGTTTGCGCCGCACCGGGCGCACAGCCCCTTGCAGTCCTCGCTGCACAGATGCTTGGAGTCCATATTGAGGATCAGCGCCGTGGTGAACGCCTCGGCCAGATCCACCTCGCCGTTCTCCAGGAGAAGGATCTCTCCGTTTTCCTCATCCTCCAGCTCCTCGGCCAGCAGGGCCGTGAGGGGGACTCGGAGCACCTGGGAGAAGGGCCGGAGACAGCGGTCACAGGCCAGCTCCATGGGAGCGGCGGCCTCGCCCTCCAGCAGAAGGGCCCCGGCCATGTTGCGCACCGTCCCGGCGGCGCGGACCGGCCCGGTCAGGGGGCGGCTCCCGTAAAAATCCAGCCCGGACAGGTCCATTGTAAAGTCAAAGGGCTGGCTGGCGCCGGGAACCCGGAGGAGCTCTCTTACATTCAGGCGCATAGCGGCCTCCTTACAGCGGTACGGGGAGTATTATACCGAATTTACCCCCCAATGTCAAATGCTTTTCCGCCTTTTTTTGAAATTTTTCCGGCGGTTTCTACCCGGGCTGCCCCAACGGCGCGATGATCCGCCGGTAGACCTGGCGCAGAAACAGGATGCACATGACCAGCGCGGCGATCTCCGCGATAGGGAAGGAGAGCCAGATCAGGCTCAGATTGCCGGTGAGGGAGAGCAGGTAGGCCGCCGGGAGGAGCACCACCAGCTGGCGCACCAGGGACATGATCATGCTGAGCACCCCCCGGCCCAGGGCCTGGAAGGTGGCCGAGGCGATGACGCTGAATCCGGCGAACAGGAAACTGACGCTGATGATCCGCAGGGCGGGCACCCCGATGGCCAGCATGGTCTCCGAGGCGTTGAAGAGCAGGAGAATGGGGGCGGTGAAGAGCTGGATCACCGCCAGGCCCGCCAGCATAATGCCGATGGCGTAGCAGCACCCCAGCTTGATGGTCTTAATCAGCCGGTCGGGCTTGCGCGCGCCGTAGTTGTAGGCGATGATGGGGACCATGCCGTTGTTCAGACCAAAGACCGGCATGAATACGAAGCTCTGCAATTTGAAGTAGACGTTGAACACGGCGGTGGCCGTGGAGGTGAAGCCCATGAGGATGATGTTCATGCCGAAGGTCATCACCGAGCTGATGGAGGCCATGATGATGGAGGGCACGCCCACCGCATAGATGGTTTTGATGATGGGCCCGTCGGGGCGGAAGCCCCGGAAGGTGAGCTTGATGTCGTGGTTCACCTTCTGATTGAAGAAAATGGCCAGCACGGCGGCCACCATCTGGCCGGTCACGGTGGCAATGGCCGCCCCCTTGACCCCCAAGGGCTCGAAGGGCCCCAGGCCGAAGATGAGCACCGGATCCAGGATGATATTGATGACGGCTCCCACGCCCTGGGTGATCATGGTGCAAAAGGTCCGTCCGGTCGATTGAAGCAGCCGCTCGAACATCACCTCCAGGAAGATGCCGAAGGAGAGCACCGAGCAGAGAAACAGGTAGTCGGCCCCGTAGTTCACAATCTCGGCGATATCGGTCTGAATGGCGAAGAAGGGCCGGGCGAACAGGGCTCCGGCCGCCAGGAAGGCCAGGTAGCTGACTACGCTCAAAAAGACGCCGTTGACCGCCGTGCGGTTGACCACGTCGAAGTTCTTCTCCCCCAGGCTGCGGGAGAGCAGGGCGTTGACGCCCACCGAGGTGCCCACCGCCACCGAGATCATCAGGTTCTGGAAGGGGAAGGCCATCCCCACCGCCGTCAGGGCGTTTTCGCTGATCTGGGCCACGAAGACGCTGTCCACCACGTTGTAGAGGGCCTGAATCAGCATGGCGATCATCATGGGCAGGGACATGGTGATCAGCAGACGGTTGACAGGCATCACGCCCATTTTGTTCTCTTGGATGTGTTCCGGCATAGACGGCAAATACCTCCAAAAATCGGGGCCGCAGCATCAAAACAGCTGCGGCCGGGGTTGATTGTTTATTTAAGATGCAGTATACCGCAAAACCGGAACGCCGTCAATGCGTGTCCGCTGAATTTCAGCGAAAGCGCCAGAAAAGCCCCGCTGCCGGGCGGAGCTTTTTCGGAGATCTGCGCAGGGCCCGCTCTGTCAGGGCAGCACGGAACCGTAGATCAGGTAAAAATCCGGGGCGCCGAAGCGGGTGAAGCCCAGGGAGACCCCGTCGGGGGAGAGGACCACGCCCCCCAGGGTGCGGGAGCAGTGGAGCACCAGTAGGGTCCCGTCCGCCTCCCGCCCGGCCACAATGCCTACGTGGGACAGATCCGGGAAGAAGGCCAGATCCCCGGGCCGGGCCTCTGCGGCGTCCACCGGACGGCACCGCCGCCACTGCCCCCGCGCCCCGCTGCCGATGGCCGCGCCGGCCGCCGGGTCTCCCACGGCGTTGACGGCGGCCCAGGACACATAGCCTGAGCAGTCCAGCCCGAAGGGCAGGCGCTTTCCGGTGTCCTGTCCGCCCTCCGCCGTGACCAGGGCGGTCAGGCCCCAGCGGCTGTCCCAGCCCAGGGCCTCCGACTTGCCGCCCCAGAAGTAGTCCACCCGCCCCACCAGGGAACAGGCGGCCTCCACCAGGCTCCGCCGGGCCGGATCCAGCCCCTGGGGCAGCGCGGCCTGCACCCGGGCCTGGGCCTCCCCGTCCGGGACTGTCCGCCCCCTACCAGCCAGGACGGGGATCAGCAGGAGCAGCGCCGTGGCCAGCACGGCCGCCGGAAAGAGCGCCCCGCCCCGGCGGGACCGCCGTCCGCCCCGCCGGACCCCTGTACTGTGCCGGTCCAGCCGTTTTCTCCGCGCCATGCGCCGCCGCCTCCTGCCGGGCCCGCACCAGGGACAGGCGCGGGCAATAGGATGGTAGGGGAAGGTCCGCCCTTCCCCCCTACAACCCTATGACGAGGAGTTTTGAGATATGAGTATACAACAGACCCTGGCGGCCCTCCAGGTGGGGCAGAGCGCCCGGGTTTCGCAGGTGGAGGCCGGTCCCGCCATGCGGCGGCGGCTCTTCGATCTGGGCCTGATTCCCGGCACCCAGGTCACCTGCACGGCCCGGAGCCCGGCGGGCGACCCGGCGGCCTATCTGATCCGGGGGGCGGTGGTGGCCCTGCGGGGCCGGGATGCGGGGGAGATCCGCGTCAGCCTCCTCCCAGAGCCAGGAGGTACGGCGTGAGGCCCCGGACTGAGGGGGGCGAACCATGGGCCTGACCCACACCTCGACCGGCGCGGGGGCGGCGGAGGGCGCCCTGGTGCTCCGGCGGAGCGGACCGGACCAGCGGGTGGTGGCCCTGGCCGGCAACCCCAACGTGGGGAAATCCACCATCTTTAACTACTTAACCGGGCTGCGTCAGCATACAGGTAACTGGCCGGGCAAGACAGTCGCCAACGCCCAGGGGCGCTGCACCCACCGGGGCCGGGGCTACGTGCTGGTGGATCTGCCCGGGACCTACTCCCTGATGGCCCACTCGGCGGAGGAGGAAGCCGCCCGGGATTTCCTCTGCTTCGGCGGGGCGGAGGAGGGCGGCGGGCGGCGGCGGGCCGACGCCGCCGTGGTGGTGTGCGACGCCGCCTGTCTGGAGCGCAGCCTGAATTTGGTTCTCCAGACCCTGGAGCTGATGCCCCGTACCGTGGTCTGCGTCAATCTGATGGATGAGGCGGCGGCGCGGGGGCTCTCGGTGGACCTGGAGGGCCTGTCCCGCCTGCTGGGGGTCCCGGTGGTGGGGACCTCGGCGGGCCGGGGGGAGGGTCTGGAGGCGCTGATGGACGCGGTGGAGGGGGTGATTCAGGGCCCGGCCCCGGTCCCCTGCGCCGTGACCTATCCGCCGCCGGTGGAGGCGGCCGCCGCACAGCTGGCCCCCATTCTGGCGGATCGGCTGGGGGACCGGATCCCCGCCAGGTGGGCGGCTCTCCGGCTCCTGGACGAGGACCCGTCCCTCCTGGCCGCCCTGACGGCCGCCTCGGACTGGAACCCCCGCACCGACGGCGTGGTGCAGGAGACCCTGCTCCGCATCCGCATGGACCTGGAGCGGGCGGGGGTGGACCGGCTGGCCCTGCGGGACGCCGTCGCCGCCCGGCTGGTGGGGGAGGCGGAGGAAATCGCCGGGGCCGTGCTGGCCCGCCGGAACCCGGACAGCGGCGGCCGGGACCGGCGGCTGGACCGGATCCTCACCAGCCGGGCCACCGGCATCCCGGTGATGCTCCTGCTGCTGGCGGGGGTGCTCTGGCTCACCATTGCGGGGGCCAACGTACCCTCGGACCTGCTGGCCTCCGGCCTCTTCTGGGTCCAGGACCGGCTCACCGGGCTCTTTACTTATCTGAACGCCCCGGACTGGCTCCACGGTGCGCTGGTGCTGGGGGTCTACCGGGTGCTGGCCTGGGTGGTGTCCGTGATGCTGCCCCCCATGGCCATCTTCTTCCCCCTGTTCACCCTGCTGGAGGACTTCGGCTACCTGCCCCGGGTGGCCTTCGTCCTGGACCACGCCTTCCAAAAGGCCAGAGCCTGCGGCAAACAGGCCCTCACCATGTGTATGGGATTCGGATGCAACGCCGCCGGGGTGGTGGGCTGCCGGATCATCGACTCCCCCCGGGAGCGAATGATTGCCATCCTGACCAACAATTTTGTGCCCTGCAACGGGCGGTTCCCCACCCTTATCGCCATTATCACCATGTTTTTTGTGGGGACGGCGGGGGGGCCGGGGCGGTCGCTGCTCTCCGCCCTGCTGCTGACCGGCGTGATTGTGCTGGGGGTGGTCCTGACCTTCTGGATCTCCCGCCTGCTGTCGGCCACGGCGCTGAAGGGGACGCCCTCGGCCTTCACCCTGGAGCTGCCCCCCTACCGGCGGCCCCGGGTGGGGCAGGTGGTGGTCCGCTCGGTGCTGGACCGGACCCTCTTTGTGCTGGGGCGGGCCGCGGCGGTGGCCGCCCCGGCGGGGCTGGTCATCTGGATCTTCGCCAATGTGCAGGTGGGCGGTCTCAGCCTGCTGGACCACTGCACCGGCTTTCTGGACCCCTTTGCCCGGCTGCTGGGGCTGGACGGGGTGATTCTGATGGCCTTTTTGCTGGGCTTCCCGGCCAATGAGATTGTCTTCCCCATCATCATCATGGCCTATCTCTCCACCGGGACTCTCACCGAGTTCAGCAGCCTGGAGGATCTGCACCGGCTGCTGGCCGGGCACGGCTGGACCTGGCTGACGGCGGTGTGCACCATGCTCTTCTCCCTGCTCCACTGGCCCTGCTCCACCACCTGCCTCACCGTGGGCCGGGAGACCGGGAGCTTCAAATGGACCCTGGCCGCCTTCGCCCTGCCCACAGCCGTGGGAATGGCGGCCTGCCTTCTGGTGGCCACCCTCGCCCGGCTGGCGGGCCTCGCGTAGGTATATTAACGCGCCCGGACGGCGGAGCTCTCCGCTGCCCGGGCGCGTTTGCCCTGATCAACTGCGCCTCTCTCAGTGCCCCGCCGCCTGCGGGATCTCCATCGGGCCGATGGTGACGCCGGTATAGTACCAGCAGAGGATCTCCTCCCAGCTCTTTCCCTGGCGGGCCAAGGCGTTGGCCCCATACTGGCTCATGCCCACGCTGTGCCCGTAGCCGGTGACGGAAAACGCCACGCTGTCCGGCCCCGTCTCCACGGTGAAGTGGGCCGACCGGAGCCCCAGCAGGGACCGCAGCGCGCCCCCCGACACCTCCACCCCGCCGATCGCCAGAGAGGCCACGCCCCCCGCCGAATTATACGCCGGTGCGGCGAACCACCCGGCGGGCTCCCCCTCCAGCGCGGCCTGGGGGTACTCCGCCAGAAAGAGGGCCTTGAACTCCTCCGCCGGAAAGCGGGCCGTAGAGTGCCAGTTGGGGACCTCCTCCCCCTCCGGGCTCTCCACCCCGGCCAGGTAGGGCACCGCATTGCCCCACACCTCCACCGCATCCACCGTCCGGCCCGCCGAGGAGGAGTGGAACACCGCCTGAATGGGGCTCCCCTCATAGAGGATTACCTTCCCGCCGGTGGCCGCCACGGCGGCGGCGATCTTGGCCTCGTACTCCGCCGCCCGGTCCCCCCAGCCGGCGGCGGCGGCCGCCGGGTCGATGTAGGCCTGACAGCAGGAGAAATCGGTGCAGACGTCGGCCTCCGGGTGGGCCTCCACCTGGCGGCCCATCTTGGACAGGGTATAGGTCCGGGCCGCCGCCGCCTGGGCCTTCAGGGCCTCCGGCTCGAAGGAGGCCGGCATCTCGGCCGCCACCACCCGCCACAGGTACTTGTCCAGCGGCAGGGTGAGCACCTCGCCGTCCCCCAGCGCCACCCGGACGGAGACGGCGCTGTCCGCCCCGGCGGGGGGCGTGGTTACTACCGTCCGATCCAGGGGCAGGGTCCCCGTGGGGATGGGGGTCTCCTCCGGCTCCGCGCCCTCCGGCCCCCGGATCAGCAGCAGGGGGAGAAGGAACAGCAGGAGCAGGAGGGCCCAGGCCGCCGCCGCCGTCTGTTTCATCGCCTGCGCCTCCCTCTGGGCTGTTTTGCAGGAAAACAGCCCTTAAAATGCAAAAGCGTCTCCCGCACCGACAAAGGCAGCCCTGCCCAAAAGCCTGAATTTGTATTGTATCCCCATTGACCAGACCGGCTGGATGGGATACAATAGGACACACAGATTCTGGGCAAAGGAGCGTTTCATGATGCAAAATGCGGAGCGGGATACCACCATGGACTTTATAGAGAGTCTATGCGGCGAGTTTCAAAAGCATAACTACATCGACCCGGCCTACTATGAAAAATGGGAGGTCAAGCGGGGCCTGCGCAATGCCGACGGCACCGGCGTCATGGCGGGCGTCACCCGGATCGGCAACGTGCTGGGCTACTATGTGCAGGACGGCGAGCGGGTCCCCGCGCCCGGGCGGCTCATCTACCGGGGCATTGACGTGGAGGACCTCATCGGCGGCTTTATGGCCGAGGGGCGTTTCGGCTTTGAGGAGACCGCCTATCTGCTGCTCTTCGGCGCGCTGCCCACCCGGAGCCAGCTGGAGATGTTCCAGGGGCTCCTGTCCCGCCTGCGTACTCTACCCCACATGTTTACCGAGGACATGATCATCAAGGCCCCCAGCCCCGACGTGATGAACAAGCTGGGCCGGGCGGTGCTGGCCCTCTACTCCTACGACGGCGCCCCCGACGACAACTCCCTGGCCGCCGAGCTGCTCCAGGCCATCCAGCTCATCGCCCGGGTGCCCGTGATTGTGGCCCACGCCTTTGCCGTGAAGCGCCACTACTACGACAACGAGTCCCTCTACCTCCACCGGCCCCAGGAGGGGCTGAGCGTGGCCGAGAATTTCCTCTACTCGGTGCGCCACGACAACCAGTTCACCCCCGAGGAGGCCCGCCTGCTGGACCTGTGCCTGGTGCTCCACGCGGAGCACGGCGGCGGCAACAACTCGGCCTTCGCCTGCCGGGTGCTCTCCTCCTCGGGCACCGATATCTACGCGGCCATCTCCGCCGCCGTGGGCTCCCTGAAGGGCCCCCGCCACGGCGGCGCCAATAAAAAGGTCATGGAGATGTTTGGCTTTATCGAGGAGAACGTGAAGGACTGGCGGGACGACGGGGCGATCCGGGACTACCTGGCCAAGCTGCTGAAGAAGGAGGCGGGGGACCGCTCCGGCCTCATCTACGGCATGGGCCACGCCATCTACACCCTCTCCGACCCCCGGGCGGTGATTCTCAAGCGGTTTGCCAAGAAGCTGGCCGCCCAGAAGGGGATGCTGGAGGAGTTCGAGCTCTTCGAGGCGGTAGAGCGCCTGACCCCGGAGGTCCTGCTCTCGGTCAAGGGGGAGGACAAGGTGGTCTGCGCCAATGTGGACATGTACTCCGGCCTGGTCTACAAGATGATGGGCATCCCGGAGGAGCTGTACACCCCCCTCTTCGCCGTGGCCCGCATGGTGGGCTGGTGCGCCCACCGCATCGAGGAGGTCTATCAGACCAGCAACCGCATCATCCGCCCCGCCTACAAGGCGGTGGCCCCCATGCGCACCTTCGTGCCGCTGGACCAGCGGTAAAACAAAGCGCCCGCGCCTGTATGGTATGGCGCGGGCGGGAACGCTGCGGTTCTCTAAACGGCTTATTGATGCAATTGTCAGGAAAGCAGCCTGGAACAGGCCAGAACAGTTGCGGCGACAGTCAGAAGCAGGACGATAATAGCGACAGCCACTGCGGTCAATGTGACAGGGCGGCGGCTTTTTGGGGGGATGCCGGACGGCGCTGGCCGGGTCGTCTCACGGGGCGGCATTCCTGCGGTCCGTGGAGCGGCCGGCGGACGCTGCCGCTCCAGCCTCTGTGCCGCGGCAAGGGGGTCCTGCTGCTTTAAAATACGGCTGTGAAAATCTCTCAGCCATTCCACATCGCTTACGCTACACTCCGTTGCAGAGGTGTCATGGACAATTCGGTTCCGCAGCCAACGGATATGCTTCAACATACGGTAATCGCTCTCCCAGCGCGGTCCAGAGGAACGCCGACTGAGCGGCGTCTGCTCCATTTGTGCGAGATAGCTGCTGACGCCGCGCTCACAGGAAAACATATCGCGGCAGATGGCGTCTACCCGCTTGAACTCTTCTAATAATGCTTTCTCACAATCCAGCATAATCACACCATCCCATATGGGGCGCGGTTGTCCCCACAAAGAAACCCGCGCCATGCCGGACGCGGGCCTCCAGTCTGCTTATGCTCAGCTCTTCTCCTCGAAGCTGATGCCGCAGCTGCGGCAGTTGACGGTAATCCGGCCCTTGCCCCGGGGCACCCGCAGGTACTGCCCGCAGTTGGGGCACTTGAAATAGCAGTGCTCCCGGTCCCGGCGGATGGTCCGGCGCATTTTGAACCAGCGGATCACCGGGCCCGCCAGGGACATGAACCGGGCGTTCTCCGCCCGGCGGCGGTCGATGCGGCGGGAGAGGACCCGGTAGACGCTCCACAGCAGCAGGGCCGCCCCCACCCAGTACAGAAACCACAGCGGACGGAACAGAGACAGAACCCACAGTACAAAGTAGGCCAGGAACAGGAAAAGGGAGAGCTGATCGTAGCCATACCGGCCGTACATCATCCTTCTCAGCCAATTCATAGAGGTGCGTCCGCTCCTTTGACAGAGGCCGCCCCGGCGGGACCGGGGAAAACCTTAATAAATTCTTAACGTTAGTTTATGATAGCTCGTTCCGGGCCGTCCGTCAAGAAACCAAACGTAAACAATATGTGAATAGTGCTTGCAGCGGCGGACAAAACCCGCTATACTGGAACCTACTGGCCCCAAACAGGGTCAGGGCGCGGACGGAGGAATTTCAATGGGACGTATTGATAAAGAAAATTACTATTTGGATATCGCACAGACCGTGGCCGAGCGCTCCACCTGCCTGCGCCGGTGCTACGGGGCCATTCTGGTCCGCAACGACGAGATCATCGCCACCGGCTATAACGGCGCACCCCGGGGGCGCAAGAACTGCGCCGATCTGAACTACTGCACCCGGGAGGCTCTGAACATCCCCTCGGGGGAGCGGTACGAGCTGTGCCGCTCGGTCCATGCGGAGGCCAACTGCATCATCTCGGCCGCCCGCAGCGAGTCCCTGGGGGCCACCCTCTATATGGCCTGCGTGAACCCGGCGGACGGGAGCCTGATCCCTAACTCCACCTCCTGCTCCATGTGCCGCAGGCAGATCATCAACGCGGGCATCGAGCGGGTGGTGATCCGGGACACCAGGGACCGCTACCGGGTGGTGGCGGTCCAGGACTGGATCGACGGCGACGACTCCCTGCCGGAGCGCTGAGAACAATAGGGGGTTTGGGGGATGGAACAGGTCGTTTCCAATCTTATATACTGCCTCAACGCCACCGTCCCGGTGTTTCTGATGATGCTGCTGGGGGTGTTCTTCCGCCGGATCGGTTTTTTTGACGAAAAGCTGGCGGGAAAGCTCAACGCCTTCGTCTTCAAGGTGGGCCTGCCGGTGATGCTCTTCAAGGATCTGGCCGGGTCCGACTTCTTCGCCGTGTGGGACGGGACCTTTGTGCTCTTCTGCTTCCTGGCCACCGTGTGCTCCATTCTGATCACCGCCGCAGCCGGCCTGCTGCTCCGGGAGCGCCCCCTGCGGGGGGAGTTTATCCAGGCGGGCTACCGTAGCAGCGTGGCCCTGCTGGGAGTGGCTTTTCTGGAGAACCTGTACGGCAGCTCCGGGGCGGCCTCCCTGGTGATCATCGGGGCGGTGCCCCTGTATAACGTGGCCGCCGTGGCCGCCCTCACCTTCACCAGCCCCGGCCAGGGCGGGCTGGACCAGGCCGCCCTGAAAAAGGCCCTGAAGGGCATCGTCACCAACCCCATCATTCTGGGCATTATCATCGGCCTGGTCTGGTCCCTGCTCCGGATCCCCCAGCCCGCCATTCTGCAAAAGACCGTGGGCAGTATCTCGGCCACCGCCACGCCGCTGGGGCTCATGGCACTGGGAGCTTCCTTTGATCTGAAGCAGGCCCTGGGCCGGTGGCGGCCCTCCCTGGCGGCCACCGGGCTGAAGCTGGCTGGCTTCGCCGCGCTCTTTCTCCCCGTGGCCGTGGCCCTGGGCTTTCGGGACGCCAAGCTGGTCTCCGCCCTGGCCATGCTGGCCAGCCCCACCACGGTCAGCGGCTATGTGATGGCCCGCAATATGGGCCACGAGGGGACCCTCAGCGCCAGCGTGGTCATGCTCACCACCCTGCTCAGCGCCTTCACCCTCACCGCCTGGCTCTACCTGCTGAAAACCCTGGGGCTGATGTAGCCTCTGCGGGGAAAATCCATCGAAAACCGTCTTGCGATAAAAAATATAGCGGCCCCCTGCGCCGTATGAAACCCTCCCGCCCGGAGATACTGTTCACAGTATTTCACAGGCGGGAGGGCTGCTTTTTGCAGGGCAAGGTAGAGATTTGCGGGGTCAACACCGCCAAGCTCAAGGTGCTGAAAAACGAGGAGACCATGGACCTGCTCCGCCGCACCAAACAGGGGGATATGGAGGCCCGGGAGAAGCTGATTGCGGGCAATCTGCGCCTGGTGCTCTCGGTCATCCAGAAGTTTACCAACCGGGGGGAGAATGTGGACGACCTCTTCCAGGTGGGGTGTATCGGCCTCATCAAGGCCATTGACAACTTTAATATCGACATGGACGTCCGCTTCTCCACCTACGGCGTGCCCATGATCATCGGGGAGATCCGCCGCTACCTGCGGGACAACAGCGCCCTGCGGGTCTCCCGCTCCATGCGGGATACCGCCTATAAGGTTCTCCAGGCCAAGGAGCGCTATATGGCCGAGCACCAGCGGGAGCCCTCGGTGGAGGAGATCGCCCGGCAGCTGGAGATCAAGCGGGAGGACGTGGTCTTCGCCTTGGACGCCATCACCGACCCGGTCTCCCTCTACGAGCCGGTGTATTCCGACGGCGGGGACACCATCTGCGTCATGGACCAGGTAAAGGACGCCAAAAACACCGATGAGAGCTGGCTGGAGCACATCGCCCTGCGGGAGGCCATCGCCCGCCTCACCGACCGGGAGAAGCACATCCTCAACCTGCGGTTTTTCGAGGGCAAGACCCAGATGGAGGTCTCTGCCGAGGTGGGGATCTCCCAGGCCCAGGTCTCCCGCCTGGAGAAGAACGCCATCAACCAGATCAAAAAGAATATCTGACCGCCATACGCCCCCGGCAGACCGGGGGCGTATTTTGCGCAGGGCTTGACAGCACGACGGAGAGATAGTATAATTTAACTGAGAGGTAATTAAATTTACCTTAACGACAGACAGAAGGCGGAGATGCAGATGGAACCCAGACACTGGCACACCCTGACGCCGGAGGAGGCTCTGGCCGCTCTGGAGAGCGACGGCGTCTCCGGACTCACCGGGGAGGAGGCCGCCCGGCGGCTGGAGCGCTTCGGCCCCAATGCCCTGGCCAGGGAGAAGCGGCCCCCGGTGCTCCTGGTTTTTCTGGGGCAGTTCAAGGACCTGATGGTGGGGATTCTGCTGCTGGCTGCGGCCATCTCCGCCCTGACAGGCAGCGGGGAGAGCACCCTGGTGATCCTGGCGGTGCTCCTGCTCAACGCGGTACTGGGCACGGTGCAGCACGTCAAGGCGGAGCAGTCCCTGGAGAGCCTGCGGGCCATGTCGGCTCCGGCGGCCAAGGTGCTCCGGGACGGTACCCGGCTGGAGATCCCCGCCGCTCAGGTGGTCCCCGGCGACCTGGTGCTGCTGGAGGCCGGAGATCTGGCCGCAGCCGACGGGCGGATCCTGGAGAGCGCCGCCCTCAAGGTCAACGAAAGCGCCCTCACCGGCGAGAGCGAGGGGGTGGAGAAGACCGCCGCCCCCCTCTCCGACCCGGACGCGGCCCTGGCCGACCGGGTCAATATGGCCTTCTCCGGCGCCCTGGTGACCTATGGCCGGGGGGTACTCCTGGTCACCGGCACCGGCATGGACACCGAGCTGGGCCGGGTGGCCGCCCTGATGAACCGGACCCGGCAGCGGAAGACGCCCCTCCAGCAGTCCCTGGACCAGTTCAGCAAGCGGCTGGCCGTCCTCATTGTCGGGATCTGCGGGGCGGTGTTTCTGCTGGCCCTCCTCCACAAAAATCCCCCGCTGGACGCCCTGATGTTTGCGGTGGCCCTGGCGGTGGCCGCCGTTCCGGAGGCCCTGAGCTCCATTGTCACCATTGTCCAGGCCATGGGCACCCGGAAAATGGCCCGCCAGAACGCCATCATCAAGGACCTGAAGGCGGTGGAGACCCTGGGGGCGGTGTCGGTGATCTGCTCGGACAAGACGGGCACCCTGACCCAGAACAGGATGACCCCCCGGCAGGTCTATGCGGACGGGGCGCTGCTGGAGGATGGGGCCCTGGATCTGGCCAATCCGGCCCACCGGCGGCTGCTCCAGGCCGCCGTCCTGGCCTGCGACGCCACCGAGGAGGACGGGACCGCCGTGGGCGACCCCACCGAGGTGGCCCTGGTGCTGTTGGGGGACCGCTACGGGGTGGAGGAGAATGCCTACCGCCGCCAGCACCCCCGGCTGGGGGAGCTGGCCTTCGACTCGGACCGGAAGCTCATGTCCACCCTCCACGACCTGGAGGGGGTCCCCACCCTGTACACCAAGGGGGCCATGGACGTGCTGCTGGAGCGGTCGGTCTCCCTGCTGACGGCGGCGGGGCCGGTCCCCATGACGGAGGAGCGGCGGGCGGCCATCGTCCAGGTCAACCGGGAGCTGTCGGCCCGGGGCCTGCGGGTGCTGGCCTTCGCCTGCCGGACCCTGGACGCTGTGCGGCCCCTCACCCCGGAGGACGAGGACCAGTATGCCTTTATCGGGCTGATCTCCATGGTGGATCCCCCCCGGCCGGAGGCCATCCAGGCGGTGGCCGGCGCCAGGCGGGGCGGGGTGCGCACCATCATGATCACCGGGGACCACAAGGGGACGGCCGCCGCTATTGCGGAGCAGCTGGGCATTCTCCGGCCGGGGGACGAGGCCCTGTCCGGCCCCGAGCTGGACGCCCTGGACGGCGAGGCTCTGGACCGGCGTCTGGCGGGGATTTCGGTCTACGCCCGGGTATCTCCCGAGCATAAAATACGGATTGTGGAGGCCTGGCAGCGGCAGGGCCGCGTGGTGGCCATGACCGGCGACGGGGTCAACGACGCCCCGGCTCTCAAGGCCGCCGATATCGGCGTGGCCATGGGCATCACGGGCACCGAGGTCTCCAAGGACGCCGCCGCCATGATCCTGGCCGACGACAACTTCGCCACCATCGTTCAGGCGGTGGTCAACGGCCGGGGGGTCTATGCCAACCTCCGGAACGCGGTGCTCTTTCTGCTGTCGGGCAACATGGCGGGGATTTTATGCGTGGTGATCGCCTCGCTGCTGGGGCTGCCCATGCCCTTCGCGGCGGTCCACCTGCTCTTCATCAATCTGATCACCGACTCCCTGCCCGCCGTCGCCATCGGCCTGGAGCCCGCCCGGCCGGGGCTGCTGGACCAGAAGCCCCGGGACCCCGGGGAGCCCATCCTGAACCGGGCGCTGCTGCTCCGGGTGCTGGGCTACGGGGGGTGCATCGCCGCCGCCGCTCTGGCCGCCTTCGCCCTGGGGCTCTCCGCCCCCAACGGCGGGGCCGGGCTGGCCTCCACCCTGGCCTTTGCCACCCTCACCCTGGCCCGGCTCTTCCACGGCTTCAACTGCCGGGGCGAGGCCCCCCTGCTCCGCCTGGGGCTGGCCTCCAACCGGGCCAGTCTGGGGGCCTTCGCCGCGGGAGCGGTCCTGCTGGCCGCCGTACTCCTTGTGCCCGGGCTGACCCGGCTCTTCTCGGTCAGTCCCTTTACCCCCGGCCAGCTGGGCGCAGCCGTCCTGCTGGCTGCGCTTCCCACCCTGGGTATTCAGCTCTGGAAAATCATTGCCAAAAAGGCATGACCGGACACCGTGCCGTTACACCATGGATGGAGCGGTGGCGCGGACCTTGCAGATCCCCGTCCCCGCGCTGCCAGGCCAGGCGGCGGGCGGCTAAAGCGGCGGCAGGAGCGGCCAAAGCACGGGCGCTCCTGCCGCTTTCTTATGTGTGAGCCGGCAAAACCGGGTCAGCCGCCCGGGGCGGGCCATCCGATCCGCTGGCCCATCAGGCCATGCCGGTTGCAGTACCAGTACAGGGTTCCGCCGCCCCGCAGGTGCATACGGGCCTGGGCCGGGCCCTCCGGATACAGCCGGACCAGCTCCAGCCGGTCGGCGGACACAAAGGCCAGGAACGAAATAAAATGGGTCTTGGTCATATCGTGGCAGACGGTCACAAAGGTCTCGTCCTCCACCTGCTCCAGGCGGACGGCGTGGGCCCCGTCGGGCTCCTCGGCCTCCAGCGGGGGCAGCTGCACCCCACAGCAGCTCACCAGGGCCTCCCCCATACCGTGCAGGAGATTCCCGCACACAGGGCAGACGTACAGCCGGGACCGGCGCATATTGCCCGCCCTGTTCCGGTTGGTGATATCCGCCCCGGAGAGGAGCTCAATCACCGAGACGTTCAGCGCCTGGGCGATGGGCTCCAGCAGGGTGATGTCGGGATAGCCCCGGGCGGTCTCCCACTTGGAGACCGCCTTGGCACTCACGCCCAGACGGCCGGCCAGCGCGGCCTGGGTCAGGCCCCGGCTCTCCCGGAGCCGCTTGATGGCGGCCCCTGTTACATATTGATTCATGGTCTCACCTCCGCCTGCGATCCTACCACAGCCCCACGCCAAGGCGCAACCTACGCTCCGTAGAGCACAGGGCAGAATTTTCGCGGCTGCTCCCCGTTTTTTTCCCCGTTTTTTTCAAAATTCCTATTGACAAAATCGTTCTCTTTGGTATAATAAATCCTGCGCTTACAGTTATGCAGTATATAGCCGGATTGTGTAAGGGTAGCACGACAGACTCTGACTCTGTTTGTGAGGGTTCGAATCCTTCTCCGGCTGCCAGACTAATAGGTCGAAAACATGATATCGCCTGAAAACCTAGTGTTTTCAACCTACCCTATCGAGGGCCTTCGAATGAGAGAATTCGGAGGCCCTCTTTTTTGCTATTTGGCAGATGATATGCTCCCCCTCGAGTCGAGAATGCGGGAAAAACTTGCATACGACTCGAAGGGGAGCATCATTATGGCAGTGATCAGCGCGGAAACAAAAAATATGCGGTGGAACAAATACTATGCCGGAGCCGGAAGCCGTCATTACATTTGTGATCGGAACGATGATGCTGTCCACGCCCCCGGCCAAGCGGATCAAGCAAACGCCCATTTGCACCAAAAGGCTATCAATCAGACTGCCGGTGTCACTTGATCTTGTGCAGACGCGATTCAGAAGCCATGGTACAGGTTGTTTTCAAAATCCCAAACACGGAGCGATACCAGTATATCAGCGATTCATTAGGATGATAGGATTGAACTGGCTGATTGGTTCAGGATGTCCGTCTCTTATGCCTGCCCAGGTTTCAGGGAGTTGCAGCGGATAAGCTGGAGTATAAGCAACCCTCCCACAGAGAAGCGCACGTTCCGCACACCGCTAAGCGATACCGGTACCCTCATCGTTTCGAGTGGGGGGAGCCGTATAAAATTCCTCAAACAGCTTGATACTGGGAGGAATAGAGGCTCCCTTGCGCGTCACAAAGCAGAGCGAGAAAATCGCCTGGTCGACCTCAACTCCGCGCTGGACAGGGACCTCCCTCCCGAGGTACTGGAGGAGATTACCAGCAGCCTGCCTTGCCACCGCTTTGGCGAGCCGCTGGAGATTGGCGCCCTGTGCGTCTACCTCAGCTCTCCCGCCGGCGTGCAGATCACCGGCGTGCACTACAATCTGGACGGCGGCCTGCTGGCCGTACAGTAAGAACCGCCTCGCTCAGCGGCAGCGTGTTTGTGCAAACGCCAGCGGCAACATGTGAAAAGAGAGATTATAAAGATAGGAGATGAATGTCATGCATACACGGACAAAGAAGCATATCATCCACGGTATCATCTCGCTTGTTATGATTCTCATTTTCTGGGTCGTGCCCCCCCATTGCCCCCATGACCAATACCGGCATGAGGATCCTGGGCATTCTGATCGCCCTGATCTACGGCATCGTCGGTATGGAGGACGCGGCCTTTCCCGCCATCGGCGCGCTGTTCTTCCTGGCCCTCACCGGCTACATCTCGGCGCAGGACGCCATTGTCTCCGCCTGCGGCAACTTCGTGGTGCCGATGCTCCTGGGCCTGCTGATCATCGGCGGCATGATGCAGCAGACCGGTCTGGCCAGGATTCTGGCCCAGAAGATCGCCGGCGCCAAGTGGGCCAACGGCCATCCCTGGCGGCTCACTTTCCTGCTGTTGCTGGCCACCCTGATCCCCTCCCTGTTTATCACCCCCATGCCCGTTGAGATCGTCCTCTGGGCCGTCATCATCAACATTGCCGAGTCCGTCGGCTTCAAGAAAACCGATAAGTGGCCTGCCATGATGATCATCGGTATCACCGCCCTCAGCGGCCTTATCACCACGGCCATGCCCTTCAGCATGGTTTGGGCCACGAACCTCAGCGTTTACGCCGCCGCCGGCGGCGACGCAACCTATAACGTAGGCGCCTATATCGTCACATCCCTCGCCCTCTGTGTGGGCCTGGCTCTGCTCCAGACTCTGGCCATGCGTTTCCTCTTCCGGCCCGATGTTACCCCCCTGCTGAACTACAAGGCCACTGAAGCGCCCAGGTTCGAGAAGCCCCATACGATCTCCCTGGTCCTGCTGGTTCTCTTTGTGGTCCTGGTGCTCCTGCCCTCCTTCATCCCTGTGGGCGGCTTCATCGGCGGCTTTGGCACCATCGGGGCCTGCTTCGCAGTGCTCTTCATCGCTATGGCTATCCGCAATCAGGACGGCACCCCCTTCGTCAGCTTCCAGGAGATCCTCTCCAAGCACGTGTTCTGGTCCATCCTGGCCATGGTAGCCGCCCTGATGGTGCTCTGCGGCTCCCTGACGGACCAGTCCCTGGGTATCAGCGCCTTCTTCACCAACCTGGTGGCCCCAATCACCAACATGGGCCCCTTCGCCTGCTATGCGGTGCTCATTCTGATTGCGATCCTTGGAACGAACTTCCTGGACGGCATGGTCGTCGGCGTAGTTCTGACCGCCGTGATCAGCATGATGAGCGACAAGCTGGCCTACAGCGGCATCGCTCTGCTGGTCATGATCACCCACGCCGGCGAGTTTGGCATCCTTCTGCCCTCCGCCTCTGCCAACGCCGCCCTGGCCTATGGCCAGTGTGAGACCGGCTGGGTTCGGAAGAAGGACTTCTTCAAGCAGGGGGCTCTGTATATGCTGATCCTCTTTATTCTTCTGCTTGCGGTCGGTTATCCCACCTTGAGCTGGTTTGCCTGACTCAGCCGGAAAGCATCATAGGGAATGGCCGTACAGGGATTCCCCCATGCTTTTTCCCACCGGTCCGACAAATTGATCATGGGTCCAAGGGACAGATCCTGTACCAGGAGCTGTTTTACTACGTCTAATGTGAACCACACAACACACAATCAGGAACGCAGTTCCCATTGCAGCATGCAACAGATGGGGGAGAAACGGATGAAATGCACCATCAACAGCACGTGCAGTGCTGAAGCCGCCCCGGGGACCCTTGCTCCGGCGGGGGAGCAGGCCCGGGCCGATACGCCGACCCAGGTTCTTGATACGGACATCGTGATTGTCGGCGCCGGTGCATCCGGACTGTGTGCGGCCGTGCAGGCCGGCGCAAACGGAGACAAGGTGCTTGTATTGGAGGTCAACCGGTTCGTCGGCGGCAACGGTCTTATGACGGAAGGAATGTTCGCCTGCGGGTCCGCGATGCAGCAGGCAGAAGGGATTTCCATTCATTTTAAGGATCTGTTTGCGAGAGAAGCCGCCTTCTTCAATTACCGGATCGACGCCACCTTCTGGAAGGATCTGTATGACCGCTCGGCTGAAAACCTGCAATGGTTGATTGATAACGGGGTGCCGTTCAGCGGCGTGGTAGATTGCTATCATGCGTTTGGCCATATTCCAGGCTTCCATTGGTTTGCCGGCAAGCGGGGGTACGGCTTCATCAAGGCCCTTCATGCCAGGGCAGTGGAGCAGGGCGCGGAATTCCTGATGGGCACGCGCGGCAGGAAGCTCATCATGAAGGACGGCGCGGCAGCGGGTATTTACGCAACCCAGGAGGATGGAGGCTGCGTGGAAATCCGGTGCAGGGCCGTAATTCTGGCAAGCGGCGGCTACGCGGGGAACCTGGATATGCTGGTTCAGCGCGGCAAGAACCGCAGCCGGATTGCGTACGCAGGCGGCCCCGGGCATATGGGCGACGGACTGAATATGGCGGCGGCGGCGGGCGCCCGGGATATCAGCCAAACGTGCTGCTTCCTCTGCGGCGTGGGTACAAAGGGACTGGCTCCCCTCGGCGACACGATTCTCCGGTTCCTCACCTGTGAGAGTCCGGCTATGTGGGTCAATCAGGACGCTGTGCGCTTTGCCCGGGAGGACTGCGCACTGGAGACCAGCGGCTGTCAGGCCAACGCCGTGGAGACGCAGCGAGAATCCTACGCTATCATTGACTGCAATGGCCTGGACGCGGTTGAGCGCATGACCCCCGGCTTAAAATCCACAATTCTGGCGGTTGTGGCCGCCTACAAGGGGACCGACATCGCGGTCTGCGATACCATTGAGGCGTGCGCTGCGGCGATGGGGCTGCATGCGGATACGCTCTCAGCCACTCTGAGGACCTACAACGCATACTGTGAAGCGGGCGATGACCGTGCGTTCGGCAAATCCCCGCCCTACCTGGTGCCGCTGATCAGGGCTCCGTACTATATATTCCGCCATAATATCACCTATATGTGTTCGATAGGCGGCATCCATACCAATACCCGAATGGAGGTGCTGAACCAGGCGGAGCAGCCCATTCCCGGCCTCTACGCCATCGGGGCCGACAGCTGTGAGCTCTATCGGGAGACCTATACCATCAGTATTCCGGCCTCCTGTAATGCAAACAACTGCAACTCAGGCAGGACTGCGGCAAACGTTGCCGCCGCTTATCTGCGCGGGCAGCGCCGGGGGGCCGTCGGCCGCGGTTTGAAACACGAAAAGGAGCGGTATCCATGAAATTTTATATTCTCTACGGCGGCGTTCTCTTCAACCCCGACAAGTCCCGGATCACTCCGGGCCACGGGGTCAACGAGCTCATCAAAATCCCAGTCCCCATGTATGTCATCGACCACCCGGACGGGCTGGCCGTGGTGGATACGGGTCTCTCCTACGAGCACTTCCCCGACTGGATGAAGCCCGATACCCGGGACGAGCCCGAGTGCCGCATCGATCGACAGCTCGCCAAACTGGGCTATGACCCCGAGCGTGTCAAATACGTCATCATGACCCACCTGCACGCCGACCACGCCGGCGCGATGGAGAACCTGCCCAAGGCCACCTTCATCGTCCGCCGGGAGGAGCTGAAGGAGGCGTGGTTTCCCAAGGATCGCAATCCCGGCGGCTGCGGATATATTTTTGACGACTACAAAAACACCCGCTTTTTCAACTACCTGGAGCTGGAGGACAACGTGGAGTATGACGTCTTTGGCGACGGCAGCGTGATCTGTATGGATACCCGCGGCCACAGCCGCGGCCACCAGTCGGTCATCGTCAACCTGCCCAACTCCGGCAAGCTTGTCATCGCCGCCGACGCCGCCAGCCTGAAGGAGCAGATCGACGGGCGCGACGCCCCCGGCGGACATCTGTGGAGCACCGAGGCCGGTATGATCGCCATTGACCGCCTGCGTACCCTGCGGGAACAGGGAGCCCTGGTTCTCCTGGGCCACGAGCCGGCTCAGGTGGGCACCCTGAAATTTGCCCCCGCGTTTTACGACTGAACCTCCCGCCGTATCAGAAAGGAGCTGCAAGCTGTGAAAATTCTGTACATGAATCTGCCCGCCGCCAAGGAGCACTCTGAGGCCGGTCAGTTTTTCAAGAACGCCTATGTGCCCCTGCTCCATAAGAATGTGGAGCTGGTCAAGTCCCCGGATACCGAGGTGGTCTACCGCTTCTGCGAGTGGGGGCTGACCTCCCAGGACCCCTGCAACTACGCCTATATGGACTATCTGGCCTCTGTGGGCGTCTACTACGCCGCCCGCAGCGCCGAGGAGGAGGGCTTTGACGCCGTGGTGATCGACTGCTTCGGCGACACCATGCTCTGGGAGATGCGCCAGGCCCTGAATATTCCCGTGGTTGGTATCGGCGAGGCGTCCATGCTGCTGGCCGCGTCCATGGCCAACAAGTTCGGCATCGTCCACATCTCCTCCTTCAACATCCCTGGACAGGAGGAGCGGAACGAGCGGTATGGCCTCACCAAGCGCTGCGCCGGCATCGTGCCCCTGAGCCTGACCCCCACGGAGCAGGATCAGGTCCTGGTGGATGCCGGGCCCGCCATCGAGGCCTTCAGGCGGGACTGTCAACCCCTCATCAGGGCGGGCGCCGAGATTCTGCTGCCCGCCTGCTCCCTCATCGCCTGCGCGATGCGCGTGGGCGCCGGCGTGGAGGACCGCTACCCAGACGGCTTCCATGAGGTGGACGGCGTACCTGTGGCCGATGTCATCGGCAGCGCCCTGAAGATGGCGGAGGTTCTCGCCTCCCTCAAGAAGGGCGGTTCCAGCTGGATCAGCCGGACATGCACCTTTGCCCGGCCCACACGGCTGGCCATCGACAATGCGAAGATGGTGACCGACGACATCAAGCTGCGGTACTGGGATGTTGTGATGTAGCCGCACAGGCCGGGGACGGAGCGGGCCGCCCTCTTCCGCTCCGTCCCCCGTTTTCCACCCGCAGGGGAATTTATATTGCGCGAAGAAAGGAATGCTGATTATGAGCCGCATTTTTACCCAGGAGGAGCTCGACCGCATGGCTGCTCAAACGCAGGATCTGGCCAAGGAGGCCATCGACGCCGGGAATGATCAGGAGGCCAAGGACCTGATTGACAAGATGTACGGAGAGCTGGCGTTTTTGCACGACGGCGCCACCGCCTGGATCGCCGGCCTGCACACCCATATCTACAACAAGTACGGCGCCAAGGCTCTGGAGGAGGCCGAGCGGGAGGCCCACACCCTGGAGATGAAGATTACCCTCAAGCCCGCCAAGGGGGACGACAGGTACCGGGACATGAGGGCCCACATCATGCACACCGCCAGCACCCTCCACGGCCATGTCCATCAGCCCATGACCATTGAGGAGGACGACGAGAAATTCGTCTTCACGGTGGCCCCCTGCGGATCCGGCGGCCGCCTCATGGAAATGGGCGCTTACACCCCCGAGGTGGGCTTCGCCCTGATCAAGGAGGCCGGCCCCATGACCTACGGGCTGAAGGATTTCCCCTGCTACTGCGTCCACTGCCCGGTCACCGAGATGCTGGGTCTGGAGAAAAACGGCCTCTTCCGCCGTGTCCACCCCAGGACCCAGGAAAATGTGCAGAGCTCTACCTGCCAGTTTGTGTTCTACAAGGATCAAAAGAATATTCCTGAGCGCTACTTCAACCGGGTAGGCTATGAGAAGCCCGCTGTGCAGGACGGCTCTATGCCCGCCCCCAAGAAAAAAGAGGACTGAGCCTCCGGCGATAGAGAAGGAGTGAGCCAGCTATGGCATTGAACCATTTCCCCCACGTCTACCAGCCAATCCGGGTGGGCCGGATGACGCTAAAAAACCGTATTCAGTATTCTCCTATGGTCTCCAACCACGCTGATTTTGTGACAGGGGCCGTCACCAACGACTTGATTGACTTTGTCCGTATGCAGGCCCAGACCGGGGTAGGCCTGGTGAGCATCGGCTCTACGCCGGTAGATTTCGACCGGGGCCGCGACTTCTGCGGCTGCCTCTCCATTCTCTCAGAGAACGACACGCCTGGCCTGCGTCTGCTGACGCAAGCGGTCCACGAGGAGGACTGCAAGATCTCTGTGGAGCTCAGCCACGCCGGACAGTGGGCCTACCGCCGCTATCTGGATGAGCAGGGCAAAAAGGCCTTTTTGCCCTCCCTGATCCCCCAGTTCCACAGCCCCGATCTTTACGAGGAGATCAGCATCTCCCAGATCAAAGAGGTGGTGGAGCACTTCCGGGACGCGGCTGACCGCTGCGTCCGTACCGGGTTCGATATGGTTATGGTTCACCTGGCCCATGGAAATCTGCTCTCCGCCTTCCTGTCCACCGCCTATAACCACCGCACTGACGCATACGGCGGCTCCCCTGAAAACCGCTGGCGTTTCCCTATTGAGGTCATCAAGGCGGTTTACTCGGTGACCAAAAACAAGGCCCAGATCGAGGTGCGTGTGGCGGGAGATGAAGTCATTCCCAACGGCACCACTCTGGAGGAGCGCATCGCTTTCCTCAAGGAGATCGAGCCCTACATCGATATGGTAATCGTCTCCGGCGGTACGCTGAAATTCAACAGCCGCTATATGTGCCACACGATGCCCGCTTATCTGATGCCCCACGGCCTCAATGTGGGCTGTGCCGCTCTGATCAAGAAGGCCTTGACAATCCCTGTATCGGTGGTAGGCGGTATCTCCAGCCTCCAGCAGGCGGAGGAGATCATTGCCTCCGGTCAGGCGGACATCTGCGCCATGGCCAAGGCCCTCTTCGCAGACGATCATATGATCATCAAAGGACAGCGGGGCCAGGAGGATGACATCCGGCCCTGTATGCGCTGTATGTACTGCGCCCGCAATATCTTTGATGAGACCCACCTCATTGGCTGCGCAGCCAATCCGCGCCTGGGATGGGAATCCCGCTATCCCCGGCTCTACCCACCCCTCAAAAAGAAAAAGGTCATGGTGGTGGGCGGCGGTCCCGGCGGCATGGAGGCTGCGCAGGTTTTGACCGAGCGCGGGCACGAGGTGGTGCTCTATGAAAAGCAGGACCGTCTGGGCGGGCGGCTGCCCGAGACCGGGGCTCTGCCCATGAAGGACGGACACCGCGCCTACTGTGACTATATGATCCGCAAGACGATGGCATCCGGCGCACGTATTGTGCTGGGTGCCGCCGCCACGGCCGAAACCGTCCGGTCCGAGGCGCCCGACGCGCTCATTGTGGCGGTGGGGGCCGAGCCGCTGATCCCTGCAATCCCCGGTATCGGCGCAAGCCATATGCACGGCGTCTCTGAGGTGGACCGCGGCAGCGTGAACCTGGGGCAGACTATTGTGGTCTGCGGCGGCGGCATGAGCGGTCTGGAGTGCGCGCTGAAGCTGGCGCTGGACGGCCGGAAGGTCACGGTGATCGACATGAAATCCGAGGATGAGATGTTCGGCGATCTGCTGTTCTTCAACCGGATTCCCCTGATTCGTATGTTGAAGGAGCACCAGGTCAAGCTTGCCGGTCAGATGCAGATCCAACGTTTCGCCGTGCACAGTGTAACCTGCACCGCCCCGGACGGGACCGAGGTCATCTACGAGGCGGACGACTTTGTGCTCGCATTCGGCCTCAAGATCAACCGGGAGCTTGTGGACAGCCTGTGTGAATTGGTGCCGGAGACCCATGTGATTGGCGATGCCAGGCAGATCGGACTGATCGGCGACGCGACTAATGCGGCCTACCGCATCTGTTATGACATTTGATCTCTCCCTATCCGAACGCCACAATATTGATAGGAAAGGAACCTATATATGATCAAAGGAAACGTGCAGTATAAGATGATTGTAGAGAAGGACGTAATGGTGGAGGCGCGGGACGGGGTGAAGCTGGCGGTGGACGTGTACCGGCCGGACGGGCCTGGGGCGTTTCCGGGGCTGTTCACCATCTCGGTGTACGGAAAGGACTGCCAGACGTTCCCCACGCCGCAGCAGGAGTTTGGTGGCTCCATCTTCGAGGCGTCCATCGAGGCGGGGGACATCGAGTACTTCGTCTCCCGGGGCTATTGCTACGTGGTGGGGGACTACCGGGGCATCGGCAGCTCGGAGGGGGAGATGCCTGGGATGTTCTCCCAGTACGAGGGGGAGGACGGGTACGACATCATCGAGTGGATGGCGGAGCAGCCCTGGTGCAACGGCCAGATCGGCGGCACGGGGACCTGCTATTTCGGCTTCACTCAGCTGATCATCGCCGAGCAGCAGCCCCCCCATCTCAAGTGCATCGCCCCCTTCGAGCTCAACTTCGACGACTTCTACGAGCGGGGGTTCTATACCGGCGGCGTCCACCACCTGGTGTGGTACTGCCTGACCTCGGGCGCCCACCCCTGCCGGGTGGGTCTGGCCTGCAAGAACGTGGCGCCCGCCATGGCGAAGGAGCTCTCCCCGGAGGAGCTGAAGGCCCGGGTGGAGGAGGCCTGCCGGAACCCGGACCTGCTCCAGTATCCGTATCTCTATCAGGTGCTCCGCTACCCCTACAAAAACCCCTTCATCTTCGACCAGCTCCTGAACCCCCTGGACGGCGAGTTCTGGCAGAAGCGCTCCTATGGCAACTATCTGGACAAGGTGGTCATCCCCACGTTTGTGGGCGGGCCCTTCCACGGGCCCTTCGGGGTGTGCCAGACCTCGGTGTACAACAAGCTGACCCAGACGCCCTTCAAAAAGATGCACCTGTTCAAGGACATGGACCCGCGGCCCTGGCACTCCCACCGGGAGGAGCTGCTGGAGTGGTACGACTACTGGCTCAAGGGGATAAAAAACGCGGCCCTGGACGGCCCGGCCTGCATCGTGGAGACGGGCGGCGGGGACGTGCTGGAGCTGGACAACTGGCCGCCCCGGGAGGAGGGCCTGGTGGGGGTCAAGACCTTCCACCTGGGCCAGAAGGGCAAGCTGCTGCCCCGGTTCCGCCACGACCTGAACGTGGACGAGCCGGACAGCTTCCTCCAGCGGCCCTTCTACGTGTCGGAGGAGCGGGGCAGGCTGGTCTACCGCACCGCGCCGCTCACCGAGGATGTGCAGCTGGCGGGGTCCCCCATCCTGAAGTTCTACGCCTCGCTGGACCAGAAGGACACCACCTGGCGGGTGGACCTGTTCGAGGGCGGGCACCAGAGCCCCTGGCCCATCACCAAGGGCTGGCTGCGGGCCTCCCTGCGCAAGCGGGTCCCCGAGGAGGACACCCCTTGGCAGATCAAGCACGACTATACGAAGTTCGACTACCCGGAGCCCGGCGAAATCTACGAGTACGAACTCCAGCTTCGGCCCACCGCCCACTGCTTCCGGGCAGGCAGCTCCATCGAGATTGAGATCAGCGCCGTGGACGTGCCCATGGAGGAGACCAGCTACGACGAGATGTGGCACCTGTGCAAGGCTCAGACCTGCCTACATAAAATCTACCGCAACGAGACGTACCAGTCTATTCTGACCCTGCCCGTTTTGAACAAAAACCGCTGACTCCCCCTTTTTCATACCCTGCCCGCAGCACGGTGGCGGTGGCCGCTCCCGCCGCCGCCGCGCCGCGCGCAAGACCAGCTTTGGAGGTTTTCAATACCATGGCAAACGAAAAGACCTATTCCCAGCAGATCGCAGCCGTCAGCACGAGGCTGACGCTGGCGGACATCGACCCGCGCACCATCGAGAACGCAAAAATTTTCATGCTGGACTGCCTGGGCTGCATCCTGTCCGGGTCCCAGATCGTCAACGCCAAGGTCATCCGGCGGGCCGCGGGGGAGATCTCCGGGGACGGCCCCTGCACCATCTTCGGCGCCGGGGCCGGGGTAAACCCCATGATGGCCGCCCTGGTGAACGGCACCACCGGCCACAGCCAGGACTACGACGACGACCACCGGGAGGGCACCCAGCACGCCTCGGTGGCGGTGCTCCCCGCAGTGCTGGCCCTGGCGGAGCAGTACGGCAGGAGCGGCGCGGAGGTGCTGCTGGCCTACATCATCGGCTCCGACGTAACCATCCGGGCGGGGGAGGCCTTCGAGGGGACCTCCTACTACGCCGGGTGGCACCTCACCGGCACCTGCGGCGTCATGGGCGCGGCGGCGGGGGCCGCCAAAATTCTGGGCCTGAACGAGCAGCAGACGGTGGACGCCCTGGGGGTGGCCGGGTCGGCGGCGGGAGGCCTGGGGGCCTTCAACAGCAACGGCTCCTGGACCAAGCGGTTCCACGCGGGGCAGTCGGCCATGAACGGGGTTCTGGCCGCCATGATGGGCCGGGAGGGCTACTTCGCCCCCGCCGCGGTGTTTGAGGACAAGGACGGCTTCCTCAACTGCTTCTCCTTCAAGGGCTGGACCCGGGAGGACGCGGTGCTCCCCGACGGCATCCAGAACGGGGAGAAGCTGGTGGAGAACTTCGGCAAGAAGTGGGAGATGGCGGACAACTCCATCAAGCTCCACGCCTGCTGCCGGTTCACCAACAACTTCTGCGACTGCGCCATCGACATCCACAACCAGGGCTGCGATATCAGGAAGATCAAGGCCATCCACGCCGAATGCAACAAGTTCACCGACACCAAGCTCTGCCGCCCGGTGGAGGTGAAGCGCCACCCCCGGAACCCGGTGAACGCCCAGTTCTCCCTGTTCTACGAGATCGCCTGTGGCCTGGTGCGGGGCCGGGTGCTGCCCGAGTCCTTCACGGAGGAGGCCATCAAGGACGCGGAGATCGCCCGCCTCAGCGACCTCATCACCTGGGAGATCAACCCGGAGTTCGAGGCGGTCTACCCCACCAAGTACCCCGCCCGGGTCACCGTCACCATGGAGGACGGTTCCACCTATGTGGGCGAGGTGGAGTACCCCAAGGGGGACCCGGAGTACCCCGCCACCCGCGAAGAAGTGGTGACCAAGTTCCGCAATAACGCCGCCAACACCATCGGCTCGGTGAAGGCGGAGCGGATCATCGAGCTGGTAGATAAAATCGAGACCCTGGAGACCATCGACGAGCTCATCGCCTGCCTGCATTAGAAAAGAAGGCCGCAGAGCGGGCTGGAGGCCCGCCCTGCGGCCTTTTGACAAGGAGGACATTGTGTGAACCGGAACGAATTCACCCCTGTGCGCACCGTCATCTACCGCTGCGGCACCAGCAAGGGGATTTTTCTCCATGAGAACCACCTGCCCCAGGACCCCAAAATCCGGGACAGGGTGATTCTGGCTATCTTCGGCAGCCCGGACCCCCGGCAGATCGACGGCCTGGGGGGCGCGGAGGTGCTGACCAGCAAGCTGGCTCTCGTGGGCCCGCCCAGCGTCCCGGAGGCCGACGTGGACTACACCTTCGGCCAGGTGGACATCGAGACCCCCTTCATCTCCTACTCCGGCCTGTGCGGCAACATCTCCTCGGGCATTGCCCCCTTCGCCATTGAGGAGGGGCTGGTCCGGGCGGTGGAGCCGGTGACCCGGGTGCGGGTCTACAGCAAGAACACCGGCCAGATCTATGTCACCGAGGTGCCGGTGAAGGACGGCCTGCCCGTGGCCGCCGGGGACTACAGGGTCCCCGGCGTGCCCGGCGCCGGGGCCAAGCTGAACATCGACATGGTGGGCACCGTGGGCTCGGCGGGGAAGGGGCTGCTGCCCACCGGGAACCCCATTGACACCTTTGATATCCCCGGCTTCGGGAAGCTGGAGGGCTCCCTGGTGGACACGGTAAACCCCTGCCTCTTTGTCCGGGCGTCCGACCTGGGCCTCACGGGCAAGGAGGTCAAGAAGACCGATTTTGCCCCCGGCAAGCTGGAGCTGCTGGAGACCATCCGGAGGGAGGCCGCCTTCAAGGCCCTGGGCAAGCCCTACGCGGAGCGGGACGCGGTGCCCTTTGTGGCCTTTGTGGCCGGGCCCGCGGACTACACCAGCCACCTGACCGGGGAGACCATTCACGCCGCCGGCGTGGACTTCCTCTCCCGGGTCTTCTTCCTGGGGGGCATCCACCAGACCTATCCCGGAAGCATCTCCTGCTGCACCGGGGCCTGCGCCGTCATCCCCGGCACGGTGCTCTATCAGCTCCGGGGCAAAAAGGAGACGCCCGAGGTCCGCATCGGCCACCCCGGCGGGGTCATCGGCGTGGAGGCGGCCTGCGAGACCGGGCCGGACGGGAAACCGGCGCTCAAGCGGGCCTCCTACGCCCGCACCGCCCGGCGGATCATGGACGGGTACTGCTACGTGCCCAACCGCTGCTTTGAGGAGGACTGACACGATGGGCATGACCATGAGCGAGAAGATCCTGGCCGCCCACGCGGGGCTCCCCGCAGTGAGGCCGGGGGACACGGTGACCTGCAAGGTGGACTGGTCGGTGTGCCACGACATGTTCTTCAACGTGGACGGCCAGGACCTCTACCAGGGGGTCGCCCATCTGGACCACCCGGAGAAGTGCGTGGTGCTGCTGGACCACGCGGTGCCCGCCCCCACCACCCGGGACGCAGCGGGGGCGGTCTACGCCCGGGCCTTCTGCAAAAAGCACGGCATTTCCAACTTCATCGACGTGGGGGACCACGCGGTGATCCACCAGGCCATGGTGGAGCGGGGCTATGCCGCCCCCGGGGTGCTGCTGGCGGGGGCGGACTCCCACACCTGCGCCGCCGGGGCCATGAACTGCGCCGCCCGGGGGTTTGGGCCCGCCGACATCACCTACCTGTTCTGCACCGGCGAGACCTGGTACCAGGCGGCCCCCACCATCCTGTACCGGCTGACGGGGGCTCTGCCCCCCGGCTGCACCGGCAAGGATGTGTTTTTGTACATCGCCGGGATTTATGGGGACGCCACCGGCCACAGCGTGGAGTTCGGCGGGCCGGGGGTGGCCAATCTCACCATCCCCCAGCGGCAGAGCATCGCCGCCATGTGCGCCGAGATCAACGCGGAGTTTGCCATCTTCCCCTGCGACAAGCGGCTGGAGGAGTTTTTGCGGGCGCGGGGGGACAGGGAGAGCCGCCCCGTGGCCCCCGACCCGGACGCGGAGTACGCCGATGTGCGGGAGATCGATCTGTCCGGCCTGGTCCCCTATATCGCCAAGCCCCACTTTATCCCGGGCAACTGCGTGCCCGTCGCGGAGCTGGCGGGCCTGCCGGTGAACCAAGTGGTGCTGGGCTCCTGCTCCAACGGGCGGATCGAGGATCTGGAGATCGCCGCCGGGCTGGTGAGGGGAAAGCGCGTGGCTCCCGGGGTCCGCTTCCTCGTCACCCCGGCCTCTCAGCGGATCTATCTCCAGGCGGTCAAGCTGGGGCTGGTGGAGACCCTGGCAGAGGCGGGGGCGGTGGTGACCAACGCCACCTGCGGCTGCTGCTACGGGGGCCACATGGGCCTCATCGGCCCGGGGGAGCGGTGTTTGGCCACCACCACCCGGAATTTCAAGGGCCGGATGGGCGCGCCCGACAGCGAGGTGCTCCTCTGCGGCCCCACAACGGCGGCGGCCTCCGCCCTGACGGGGGTTGTCACCGACCCCCGCACCCTGATAAAAGGAGGCGCGCAGGCATGAAACGCACCGGACGGGTCTGGAAATTCGGCGACGAGATCAACACCGACCTCATCTTCCCCCACAGCGCCTTTCGCGCCTCCCCGGAGGAGCAGTGCCGCCTGTGCATGAGCGACAACCGTCCCGGCTGGGCGGCGCAGGTGCAGCCCGGCGACCTCCTCATCGCGGGCAAAAACTTCGGCACCGGCTCCTCCCGCCCCGGCGCGGCGGTGCTCAAGCGGCTGGGGCTGGCGGGCATGGCCGCCGAGAGCTACAACGGCCTCTTCTACCGCAACTGCATCGGCTACGGCTTCGCCGCCCTGGCCGCCCCCGGTCTCACGGACCTCTTCGAGGAGGGGGACATGGCCGAGCTCGACCTGACCGAGGGCACGGTGACCAACCTGCGTACCGGCGCGGTCTGCCAGGGCAACAGGCTCTCCGAAGCGATGACCGAGATCATCGAGGCGGGCGGCATGGAGGGCGTTCTGATTGCGAAGGGTTATATTCCGAAAAAAGAAGACAGTAAGGAGATGTGATTATGCTGCAAAATCCCGGCAGGGTCCTGCGGGACCTGTTGAGCAAGCCCGAGATCATCATGGCCCCGGGCATCTATGACGGCATTTCGGCCCGGGTGGCCGAGCAGGCGGGCTTCCCCATGGGCTACCTGTCCGGGGCCGGGGTGGCCACGGGCTACCTGGGCGAGCCAGACATCGGCCTGATCAACGGCTCCGACGTGGCCGGGGTGGCCCGGCGCATCACCACAAAGGCCGGCATCCCCATCATCGCCGACGCCGACACCGGCTACGGAAACGCCCTGAACGTCATCCGTACCGTGTGGGACCTGGAGCGGGCGGGCTGCGCCGGTATTCAGCTGGAGGACCAGGCGGCCCCCAAGCGCTGCGGGCACCTGAACGGCAAGCAGTGCATTCCGGCGGAGGAATTCGCGGCCAAAATCCGGGCGGCCTGCGACGCGCGGAGCTGCCCGGACACGGTGATCGTGGCCCGCACCGACGCCCGTGCGGTTTATGATCTGGACGAGGCCCTGCGCCGGGGGGAGCTGTACCTGAACGCGGGGGCCGGCGTGCTCTTCATTGAGGCCCCCCAGACCCTGGAGGAGATCCGAAGGATTACCGAGGCCTTCAAGGGCGTGCCGCTGCTGACCAACCAAGTGATTGGCGGCAAGACCCCCCGCCTCACCGCCCGGGAGGCCCGGGAGATCGGCTACAAGATCATCATCTACCCGGATGTGATGCCCTACTGCGCCAGCGTCATGTTCCGCCGGGCCTGCGACCGCATCATGGAGACCGGCCAGAGCTGGGACGCCATCCCCGGCGCCCACGACAGCCGGGAGCTGTTCATGACCATGGGCATGAAGGACTGGCGGGACAAGGAGCCGCTGTATGGGACCTCTACGGTGGCGGACGGCAGGCTGTTTTGAGGAGGCGCGCGATGGACGGCTATACCATTACCCCCCTGAAGCTGGGGACTATCACCCGGAAAAAGAGCAATATGGTCTACGGAGCGGAGGACACGCCGGCGGAGTTCCCCCTGCTGGCCTTCCTGCTGGAGGGCTTTGGGCTCAAGCTGCTGGTGGACACCGGCGGCAGCGCGCCGGACGGGACGCGCTGGATGCCGTACACCCGCACGCCGGAGGAGTCCCTCCCCGCCGCCCTGGCCGCCGCCGGGGCGGAGCCGGAGGAGATCGGCGCGGTCTTTTTCACCCATCTCCACTGGGACCACGCGGGAAACAACACCCTGTTGCCCCATGCACAGTTCTATGTCCAGTGGGCGGAGTACGGCTACATTGCGGCGGAGGAGCGGCCCGGCTATGAGCGGGAGCTGGTCCTTCAATCCAAATACAAGCTGCTGGACGGGGATGTGCAGAATGTGCTCCCGGGGATCTCCGTGCTGCTCACCCCTGGCCACTCGGCAGGCAGCCAGTGCGTGATTGCCGCAACCCCGGAGGGCCCCGTGGTCCTGGCCGGCGACCTCATCCCCACCTGTGAAAACCTGGCGCGGAACGCCCCCAACGGCGGGCACTACGACCGGAACCTCATCGCCGCCAGCATGGCCAGGGTGACGGCCCTCAACCTCCGCGTCCTCTTGGGGCATGACGCCGCGGTCTTCCGCAGTTGTTCGGAAACACGCCGCAATGAAAAGGGCTGATCATTGACAGGCCTTTTGCGGCAACCGGTTTGCTTCTGTTTCAACAGCACAAACCAGCAGCGTTTCCTTTATGAACGGCGACAGCTCTGAGAAGCTTTCCTGCGCATCAGCCCGCATGGGCGCCGTCTCACCTGACGGCAGGACGAGACCATCTTGGAGCTGCGGCGATATTGTTTTTAGGAAGCGCGAATGTAATTGATGGTGTTCCGGTAAACGTCTCATGATGCCGGTAAACAGGGCCTCTCTTTCGAGTGCGTCGTAAAGTGAGGCGAAAAAGCCCCGGAGAAATAGCCGGGGCCCTGTCTTTTGCTGCCGGCGCGGTGTTTTTGCCTATTGCGGCATGTTTACAATTATTATATAATAGCAAAATAATACACATAGAACGTTATAGTAAGGGTTAAAAATGTTGCGGCTTTTTTATAAATATTAATCGGCTTTTAATCTTCTCTAAAAGCCTTTGCGGTGAGAACAGGCTATACTATAGCCGAAACACTTGAGAATCGGGAAAGTCCGGCGGTTCAAACCGGATGCGGACTGCGTGGCTGGGCGGCCCGCCTGCGCGCGCCGCCCTGGCGCACCATACTTGCCCCGCCGCCTTTTACCGATCTTCTCAATGCTTGGACGATAGCCGTAAAATGAGAAGGGGATGTGACGCGTATGGCAGTGACGTTGGAGCAGGTGGAGCAGCTGCGGGCGCGGGCGAATCTTACCTATGAGGAGGCCAGGGATCTGCTGGAACAGTGCGGGGGCAGCCTGCTGGACGCGCTGATTCTGCTGGAGCGGCAGGGCCGGACTGTGCAGCCGGAGGGCGGCGGCTTCTACACCACCCGCCCGGGGTACGAGGGGACGCAGGCCACGGAACTGGTCCCGGCCCGGTCCGCTCAGGACGGGCCGCGTCCTCACTGGACCGCCCGGCTCTGGGCGCTGATCAAGGAGCTGCTGCTGGCCGCCCTGGCCCTTCTGCGGCACAGCATGTCCAACCACATGGAGATCTGGCGCAGGGGCGAGCAGCTCACCTCTCTGCCCGTTCTGATCCTGATTATTCTGGTGATTGCGGCCTTCTGGATTGTGATTCCGGTGCTCCTGGTAGGGCTCTTCTTCGGCTTCCAGTACCGCCTCGCGGGGCCTGACCTGAACCGGGAGACCATCCAGGCGGCCATGCGGCGGGCCGCCGACACTGTCCACGATATGGCGGCGCAGATCCAGGACTGCCTGCACAGCCGGGCGAGGCGGAACCGGAAGTAGGCTGCGCCGGCGCGGCCTGCGGCTTGAAGTTTTAAAGGGGGCGTTCCCATGTCCGAGCGGATCCTGCTGGTGGAGGACGAGGAAAAACTGGCCCGCATGGTGGAGCTGGAGCTCCAGTATGAGGGCTATCAGGTGGAAAAGGCCTTTGACGGCCGCACCGGCCTGGAAAAAGCCCTGTCGGGCGGATTTGACCTGGTGCTTCTGGACATCATGCTCCCCGCGCTCTCGGGCATGGAGGTGCTGCGCCGCCTGCGGCGGGAGAGCCAGATGCCTGTGATTATGCTCACAGCCCGGGACACGGTGGTGGATAAGGTGTCCGGCCTGGATATGGGGGCGGACGACTATATTACCAAGCCCTTTGCCATTGAGGAGCTGTTGGCCCGCATCCGGGCGGCGCTGCGGAAGCGGCCCGCCCCCGCGGCGGAGCAGGCGGCCGGGGCGCTGCTCACGGCGGGGCCGCTGGCCATGGACCCGGAGCGCCACGAGGTGGCGGTGGGCGGCAAGACGGTGGACCTCACCCGGCGGGAGTTCGATCTGCTGCGCTATCTGCTGGAGAACAAGGAGAAGGTGGTCTCCCGGGAGTCCCTGCTGGACCACGTGTGGGGATTCGATTTCGTGGGCGAGACCAACGCCGTGGACGTGTATATCCGTTTCCTGCGGTCTAAAATCGATGAAAGGTTCGGCTTTAAGCTCATTCACACCGTCCGGGGCGTCGGCTACGTCATTCGGGAGGGATAAGGGCGTTCCAGCCCCCGGGGCGCGCCTGCGCGGCGGGCGCCTCATTTCTTTTTCAAAAAGAAATGAGGGAAAGAAAAGCTTGGAACGACGGGGGAAAGGGCGGCCTCTGAATGCAAGGACAGCCCACGCTCAACGAGTTGCGGACGCCCGATGGATTTGCCGAATTCTACGGCAGCGGCTCGCCGCCGCTCGGGTGGCCCGCGTCGATTATGCCCCCCAGACTTGTGAGTCGCTGCCATTCAATTACGGTGTCTGACGGCCGCCACGAAGATGACGCGCTGTGTTTTAGATGTTTGGTTGAATCAGTGCAGGCGCAGCCCGGCACCGTCTCAACCAAATGTCTATCCACGCGGCGCATGGTAGCCGGTGGCGGCCTTGAGCGCACTCATTAAAACACTTCCGCTGGCAGGTTTTGCGGGGTAACAATCGCTCGAAGGGCCGCAGCGTTAAGAAAACTTGCGGGGGGCAAGTTTTTAGCGTAGGCCCGGCCGGCTATGCTGGCCGGGGGGAACCAAAGGAGAGCGCGGCGAGCAACTGCTGCCGATCCCGGAGGCCCCCGAAAACCGTACCGGCCGCCCAACCCGGGTCCAGGGCCGGAGCCCTGGTTTCTCTTTGCTACTTTCTCCAAACGGAGAAAGTAGGCCCCCGCAGGGGGAGTCCCCTGTAAAGCCCGCTGCGCCAGCAAATGTTGGGAGGGATTTTCTTGTCCAGCGCCAGCCGCCCGCCTGGGCGGAACAAGTCCTCCATTGTCCGGCGGCTGAACACCCGGCTGTTCTTCCGCCTCTTGGGCATCTATTTCTGTATGGATCTGCTGCTGACCCTTCTGTTTCTGGGCGGGGTCTTCATCTGGTCGGAGCGCCGGTGCGAGGAGATCGCCGCCCTGGTGTCAGAGCGCGGCGTCCCCAGCGCCGAGGCCACCGCCTGGATGGAGGCCGGGGAGTACATCGTCTCCGCCGGGCCCGCCGGGGAGGATCCGGGCTGGCCCCTCCCCACAGGCTTCCCCGCCCCGGACGGCACCGCCGCCGGACGCCGCTGGTTCTGCCCCGGCAATCTGAACCTCTTCTTCCTTGTCACCTTCCGGGGCGGCGGCAGCACCGCCTTCCTCCTGGAGATGCCCAACGATGGCGCGCCCTACACCATCCGCCTGGACCTGTCGGCTCCGGCCGCCTTTTTGGTCTACGCCTCCCGAATCCTCTTGATCTGCCAGCTGCTGAGCCTGCTGTCCAACCTGATGAAGAATGCGGGCACCATCAAAAAGGTGCTCCGCCCCATTCAGGACCTGGCCGCCGCAGCCGCCAAGCTGAACACGGTCTCCGGCATGTCCCCCGAGGAGCTCCAGGCTCTGGCCGGAAAGCTGGACCAGATCAACGCCACCCATCTGGACACCCGGATCTCGGTGCCCAGCACCCAGAAGGAGCTCCAGACCCTGGCCGAGGCCATCAACGCCATGCTGGACCGGATCAACAGCGCCTACCGCTCCCAGATGCGCTTTGTCTCGGACGCCAGCCATGAGCTGCGCACCCCCATTGCGGTGATCCAGGGGTACGCAAACCTGCTCAACCGCTGGGGCAAGGACGATCCCGCCACCCGGGAGGAGGCCATCGACGCCATCCGGGGGGAGGCCGACGCCATGAAGGCCCTGGTGGAGCAGCTCCTCTTCCTGGCCCGGGGGGACAACGACTCCATGCATGTGGACCCCACCGAATTTGATCTCACCGAGGTGGCCGCCGAGGTCCTGCGGGAGACCGAGATGATCAACCAGACCCACCGCTTTGCCGCGTCCTGGGACGCCCCGGTGCCCGTCCGGGCCGATATGGGGCTGATCAAGCAGGCCCTGCGGATTCTGGTGGACAACGCCATCAAATACAGCCCGGCGGGCGGGCAGATCACCCTCTCGGTCTCGGCGGGCGGAGGGGCCCGGCTGTCGGTGCAGGACGAGGGCCAGGGCATCCGGGCCGAGGCTCTGCCCCACATCTTCGACCGCTTTTACCGCACCGACGAGAGCCGCACCCGCCAGACCGGCGGCACCGGCCTGGGTCTGGCCATCGCCAAGTGGATCGTGGACCGCCACAGCGGCTGGTTCGAGGTTCGCTCCTGGGAAAACGTGGGCACCCGCATCACCATCGTCCTCCCGCTGGGGACCTTATCCTGAAAAAACCGGCTCCCGGGTACGCTGCGTACCCGGGAGCCGGTTTTCAGCTGTGCCGGTGATGATGGGGCGGGGGCGGCTCATACCAGCGCGGCCCGCAGGGCGATCACCGCCGTGCCGCCCATCTGGATTTTGGCCGCCCCGTCCGTCTCCGTCAGCCTGGTGCGGATGAGGGAGGGCTTGCCCATCTCCTCCCCCTGGAGGAAGGTATAACAGCCGTCGGAGGTTCCCATTCCCCGGCGGTACAGGTAGTAGGTCAGCGCCCCGTTGGAGGTCCCGGTGGCCGCCTCCTCGTCGATGCCGTACAGGGGGGCGAAGTTCCGGCACCGGGCGGTATGGGCCCCGTCCGGGCAGAACATGTGAACCCCCACCGCCTCATACCGGCGGGAGAGGGCGATCACCGCCCCCCGGTCCTGGACGGCCCGGCCCAGGGCCGCCCGATCCCGGACCGGCAGCATGATATCGGCCAAGCCGGTGCTCACCAGGGCGGGGAGGAGCCCCTCGGGGGCGTCCGCCGCCGTCAGGCCGTAGGCCCCGTAGAGCTCCGCCGCCTCTTCGGGCGAGAAGGCCCGCAGCTCCCGGGGCGGAGCCATGTCCATCCAGACGCAGTCCGGCTCCAGCCGGATTGCCAGATCCCCCGCCGCCGTCTTGAGGGCGCAGGTCCCCGGTTGGGCCCGGCCGGTCTCCCGGAGCACGGTAAAGGCCGCCACGGTGGCGTGGCCGCAGAGGTCCACCTCCCCCGCCGGGGTGAAGTAGCGGATGTGGAAGGAGCCGGGGGCCGACTCTTTGATGTAGGCGGTCTCCGAGTGCTTCAGCTCCCCGGCCAGGGCGGTCATCAGCGCCTCGGGCGGGAAGTCCTCCCCCGGGGCCAGCAGAGCCGTCCCCGCCTGGTTGCCGGAGAAGCGCTGTGCGGTAAAGGCGTCCACAATGTAGATCTCCATATCAGTCCCTCCTGTCCGGATTGGCGGCCGCCTCCGCCCCGCCGGCGGGGGCCTGAGCGGTCAGATTGTGATAAAAATCCAGGGTGCGGAACCCCCGCTCCAGCTGGGTGAGGAGAAAGGACTCGCAGGCCCGCCCCATCCGGGCCAGGCCGCCGCTCCCCAGCCGGAAGGAGAAGATCCGCCGGGAATCTCCGTTGACCACGTGGCGCAGGGCGGCCAGGGCCCCGGCATTCAGGGGGACCGCCCCGCCCGTCCCGGGCCCGCACCGGCCGCAGCGGAGCACCCCGCCGGTCAGGCTGAGCACGGGGTCCACCGGCTCGGGGGCACCGCAGACGGCGCAGGCGTCCAGCATGGGGGCGTACCCCGCCAGACAGAGCAGCTGAAGCTCGTAGGCCGCCTTCACCAGGGCCGGGGGCCGGTCCAGCTTGTCCAGGGCGTACAGGGCGTTGAGGATCAGGGAGAGGAGCTCCGGGTCGCTCCTGCCCTCCAGGGCCACGGCCTCCATGGTCTCGGCAAAGTAGGAGCCCAGGGCCAGCTTTTCCACGTCGCTGCGCACCCCCCAGAACTGCTCCAGGGAGGCGGCCTCGTTCATGGTGCAGTGGTCCCGGTACTCGAACAGGGTCATCTCCGAGTAGGTCAGCAGCTGGGTGGAGGCGGCTAGGCGGCTCCCCCTGCGGCGGCAGCCCCGGGCCTTGACGGTGCGCTTGCCCCCCTCGTCGGTGAGGACGGTGAGGATCTTGTCGGCCTCCTTGTAGTTGACCTCCCGCAGCACCAGTCCGCGGGCCTTGATGTGCATGGCGATCCCTCCCGAACCGCATCCCGGACCGGGATGCGCCGCAGCCCCCGCCGGTCTTCCGTTTCAGAAGTCCGGCGGGGGTATGGCGGGTTTTTACACCTGCTCCGCAGAGCCCTCCGCCGGTGCGGAGCGGCGAAGCAGGCGCTCAGGCGGATTTTTCCTGCCCGGCCTCCTCCTCCCGCAGCAGTCCCCGCAGGATATAGGCCTCGGGCAGTCCGGTGGTCCAGAACAGCAACCAGAGCGCTTCGGCATCCATGGGCGAGCCCTCCCCTGTGATCAATCTGGTTCTTAGCTTGACCCGGGCCGGCCCGTTTATAAGCGGTAACATTTTGCTGTACCGGTTACGAAAAAATCTGCGCTTTCCTATAGTATCGCCCGGACGGCGCGCCAAGTCAAGAGATATTTTCCGGGGGCGCGCCGGCAAAGTGATGGAGGAGCACGTTCAGGGCGTCCCCGGCGAGGATCGCCGCGCCGTGCTCGGCCAGGCTGGCCTCCAGGTGGGGGCGGCGGGTCTCGCTGCGGCCGAACTCCGAAAAGTGGTTGGCGGCCTGCTCCGCGTCCCCGGGCAGGGAGAGCCAGTAGCGGCCGTCCCACCACAGCAGGGCGGCGTCCGGCCGGGGACCGGCGAGGGTGCGGGAGCCGTCCAGCAGGGGCTCCAGGCCGTCAAAGGAGAACCAGAGCCGCTCCGGCTCCTTGATGCGGGCGAAGACCAGCACGCCGCAGGCCTCCGGATAGGCCTCGATCTCAATGGAGCCGTCCAGGGCGATGCCCGCCTCCTCAAAGGCGGAGTGGGTGAGCTCCAGGGCCCGCTCCAGGGTGAGACCGGCGGGGGTCAGGCCGTGCTCCTTGAGATCGGCCGGGGTGATGTACAGGGCGACACTGGCGGTTCCAATGGGTTGGATGGTCATGGGCGCGCCTCCTTAACAAAAAACTGAGTGCTGCGGCTGCCCTCCATTATAAAGAGAGAGCCGCCCCTTTGCCTAGCTGTAATGTTTTCCGGGGAGCCGGGCCGGACTGCGCGGCCCCTTCTGGGATCAAAAGTTCATGGTGCACTGTGGAAAGAATTGTGGTATACTATCTCTATCTGTTGACACCGGCATCCAGGCGGCGGCCCGCGCCGCCGCCTGCGCGGGGCAGAAAAGGAGACTTGACACATGGAATTGACAGAAAAGACCGTCGCCAGCGAGCAGGTCTATCAGGGGGTCATCGTCAATGTGCGGCTGGATCAGGCCGAGCTGGTCAACGGCCGGGTGGTAAAGCGGGAGGTAGTGGAGCACCCTGGCGGGGTGTGCGTCCTCCCCCTCCATGAGGACGGCACGGTCACGGTGGTGCGGCAGTTCCGCTACCCCTTCCAGACCGTGCTCACCGAGCTGCCCGCAGGCAAGCTGGAGCGGGGGGAGGACCACCGCCTGTGCGGCCTGCGGGAGCTGGAGGAGGAGGTTGGCCTGGTCCCCGGGCGGTTCGACTATCTGGGCTGTCTCTATACCTCCCCCGGCTTTTCGGACGAGGTGCTCCACATGTATCTGGCCCGGGATCTCCGGCCGGCGCCCGCCCACCCGGACGAGGACGAGTTTCTGGAGATCGGCCGCCTGCCCCTGGAGGAGCTGGCGGACCAGGTGATGTGCGGGGCGATCGCGGACGCCAAGACGGGTGCGCTGGTGCTGAAGGTCCAGGCCTGGCTGGCCCGGCCGTGCGAGGAGGGGGTTGCGGATGGATAAGCGGATTCTGATCGTCGAGGACGAGAAAAATATTGTGGATATTCTGAGCTTCAACCTGTCCAGGGAGGGCTATGGGATCCTGGAGGCCTATGACGGGGAGGCCGGGCTCCAGCTGGCGCTGGAGCAGGACCCGGACCTGATCCTTCTGGACCTGATGCTCCCCAAAATGAACGGCTTTGACGTGTGCCGGGCCATCCGGGATGCGGGGCGGCCCACGCCCATCCTCATGCTCACCGCCCGGGAGGAGGAGACCGACAAGGTCCTGGGCCTGGAGCTGGGCGCAGACGACTACATCACCAAGCCCTTCTCCATGCGGGAGCTGCTGGCCCGGGTCAAGGCCAACATCCGGCGCAGCGGCATGGCGGGCATGGCGCCCCCGGCGGCGCCCGGCGGAGCGCGGCTGGATCTGGGACGCATTGTTATTGACACCGACCTTTTAGTGGCCTACAAGGACAATAAGAGCCTGGACCTGACCCAGCGGGAGTACGAGCTGCTGAAATTTCTGGGTTCCCAGCCCGGCAAGGCCTTCTCGCGGGAGGCCCTGATGGAGCATGTGTGGAATTACGAGGGCTACGTGGGCGACGTGCGGGCCGTGGACGTGGCCGTCCGCCGCCTGCGCGAGAAGGTGGAGGACGACCCCGCCGCCCCACAGTTTATCCTCACCCGCCGGGGCCTGGGCTACCTGTTCAACGCCTGAGCGGCCGTTCCTGACCAAACCGGAAAAGGAGGGGAGGGGTCCCCATGTTCCGCAGCCTGCATATGAAGCTGGTGCTCATCATGACGCTGCTCATTGTGTCGCTGATGACGGTGGTGGGCGCTTTTCTGATCAACTCGGTGATGGGCTACTATCTGCGGGATTTTTACACCCAGATGAGCAATGCCTTTACCTACGATCTGATCACCGACCTGACCAGCGCCGGACGGGACGAGGAGGACGGCGCAGCCCGGATCGCCGACGTGCTGGACGGCTACAACTACTCCCTGGGAGTGGACAACCGCAGCCGCTGGTATTATGTGCTGGATGGGACGGACGGGCGGTGCCTGGCGGCCTCTGACCCGGAGAAGGTGGGGGATTTCCCCGCCGTGACCCGCAACCTGGCCCGGGGCCTGGCCGGGGAGCTGTCTGCCGAGAACGACGTATCCGCCGACGTGATGGACGCCGCGCTCCCCATCCGCCGGGGGGGCATGGACTACGTGGTCTACATTCTGGACAGCCGGGAGACCGTCCGCGCCCTCAACAGCGAGTTCCTGACCCTGATCATGGGGGCGCTGCTCTTTGGCGTAGTGATTGCGGTGCTCCTCTCCTTCCTGCTGTCCAAGACCATGATCACCCCCATCGAAAAGCTCACCGAGGGGGCCGAGCGGGTGGCCGCCGGGGATTTCTCCCACAAAATCGCCGTGGCCTCCCGGGATGAGATCGGGGTGCTCACCGGCACCTTTAACCACATGGCCCGCCGCCTTCAGGAGACCCTGGAGGAGGCCGAGAACGAGCGCACCAAGCTGGACACCCTCTTCCTCCACATGACCGACGGGGTGGTGGCCTTCTCCCGGGACGGGGCGGTGATCCACGCCAACCCCGCCGCCGCCGAGATGCTGGGCCGGGCCATCCCCGTGGGCGGCGCAGAGACCTACGACAGCCTGTTCGGCGACATCGCCCCTATCCAGGGGGTGCTGGCGGTGGACCCGGCCGCCGGGTGTCTGGACGGCGCCCGGGAGGTGGACGGCCGCAGCCTGGAGCTGCTGCTGGCCCCCTTCTACCGGGAGCGCCAGGGCGGCGTGATGGCGGTCATCCACGACGTGACCGTCCAGCGCAAGACCGAGGAGATGCGCCGGGAGTTCGTGGCCAACGTGTCCCACGAGCTGCGCACCCCTCTGACCAATATCCGCTCCTATGCCGAGACCCTGGCCGACAACGCCGGGAGCCTCCCTCCCGCGACCGAGAAGAACTTTTTGGGGGTCATTCTCAATGAGTCCGACCGCATGACCCACATTGTCCAGGACCTGCTGACCCTCTCCCGCTTCGACTCGGGCCGCAGCCCCCTGGCGCTGGCCCGCTTCCCCTTCGGGGAGGCGGTGCGGGACGTGTACAACGCCACCCTGATGGAGGCCCAGCGCCACAGACACCGGATCACCCTGGAGCTGGAGCCGGAGCTCCCCGGGGTGGTGGGCGACCGGGAGCGGATTGTACAGGTGATGATGAACGTGGTCTCCAACGCCATCAAGTACACCCCGGACGGGGGGCGCATCCAGCTCCGGGCCGGCCGGCAGGGGGACTATGTCTGGATGGAGGTCACCGACAACGGCATCGGCATCCCCGCCGCGGACCGGGGCCGGATTTTCGAGCGCTTTTACCGGGTGGACAAGGCCCGGTCCCGGGAGTCGGGGGGCACCGGCCTGGGCCTCTCCATCGCCCGGGAGATTGTGGACAGGCACGAGGGGGAGATCGGCATCGTGGACCGGGAGGGACCCGGCCTGACCGTCCGGATCCGCCTGCTGGTGGAGGGGCCCCGCCATGCGCACCCATAGACGCCGCCGGGGCCGGGGCCTGGAGTGGTGCAAAAACGGGCTGATTGTGCTGCTGGCCCTCTCGGCGGTCTATCTGGCCCTGCGCACGGGACTCTATACCGGCGGAAGCGGGGCGGACCCGATCTCCGGGCTCGCCGCGCTGCTCCGGGGGGAGAGGCCGGGGGAGTCCCCCGCCCCCCAGATCAGCGCCGCCCGCCCGGGGACGGCCGCCCTGCCCGCCGCCGTCGCCGTATCCAACGGGGAGGCCCGGCTGGGGCTCCAGTACGACGCCGGTCAGACCGGCGCCCTCTTTGACTCCCTGTCGGGCGTGCTGGGCGAGGGCCTCTCCAGCGCCCGGAACGCCCGGACCGTCTCCGAATCCGCCTGGCGGACCGCCCTGTGTCAGCCGGGGATCTATGTGGATTTCCGGTGCGACGTGCCCCTGGAGGCCCTGCAGGCCTGGCTGGGGGAGCGCGGCGCGGACCTCAGCGGTCAGGCCCGGCGGCTGGCGCTGGCCCACGGCGGCGGGGACGCCGTGACCCTGTACTATAGTAATGAGGCGGACGGCATGTATTATGCCTGTGACACGGCGGTGTCCTATGTGGGACATCTGCGGGACGCGGTGGAGAACTGTGTGCCCAACGGCGCGGCCTTCGCCTTCGAGTACGGCAGGGGGGCGGGCTACGACGGCCTGGACCCCTACGTGATGGTGCGGGAGGCCCCGCCCTCACCCCGGGTCTATCAGGCCGCCAACCCCGTCCGGCTGGAGGATGAGAGCTGGCTTCAGGCCCTCCAGCGCGCCTGCGGCTTTCCGCCCCAGGCCGGCGGGGGCTATCAGTCGGGGAACACGGTGGTGATCCGGGACGGCAGCGACAGCCTGCGGATCGGAGAGGGGGGCGCCGTCACCTTCTCCGCCGGGGGAGACGCCCGCCGCTATCCGGCCGGGGAGGGCCCGGCCGCCGTGATTGAGGCATGCCGGGCTCTGGCCCAGGCCACCGCCGGGCGCTGGTGCGGGGACGCCCAGATCACCTTCGCCGGTCTGGCCGGGCGGGAGGACGGCGGCTGGGAGGTCCGCTTCGGCTACACCCTGGACGGCGCGGCGGTCCAGCTCTACGACGAGGGCTATGCCGCCAGATTTCAGATTCAGGACGGGCAGATCACCGGCTTTACCCTCCGCCTGCGCCAGTACACGGACACGGGGGAGCGGTCCATCGTCCTGCGGGAGCTGCGGGCGGCTGCGGCTATGGAGGCCCTGCCCGCAGCGGGCCGTGAGCTGGTCCTCTGCTACGAGGACAGCGGCGGCGAAACCATCCGGGCGGGCTGGGTGGCCCGGTAAGGGGGGACGGAGTCCGGTATGCAGTGGTCGAAAATTAAATCCATCATCATTTTGATTCTGGCCCTGCTGAACGCCTTCCTGCTGGTGTTTACCGGCACCCGGGAGGTCCGCTCCGCCCGCTACCGGGAGGAGGCCCGGACCGGGGCGGTGGCCGTGCTGGAGAAAAACGGGATCCGCTTTCTGCCCGAGAGCATCCCGGCGGAGCTGGGGCTGCGGGCCCTGGCGGTGGAGCGGGAGCGGATCGGGGTTCACGAGGAGGCCATGGCCCAGGCCCTGCTGGGACCCGTCCGGCGGCAGGACAGGGAGGGAGACCTCCAGGTCACCTATACCTCCGAGCTGGGGAGCGCCGATTTCTACAGCAGCGGCCGGTTTTTGTTCCGCCTGGAGCCCGGGGCCATCCCCCTGAACGGAGAGGCTCCCCGCCGCCACGCCGCCCGCTGCCTGGACCTGCTGGCTTTCGACGGGGAGCTGGCCGGGGTGGAGACGGCGGGGGAGACCACCGTCGTTACCTTCCGGCAGCGGTGGGAGGGCAGCCCGGTCTTCTCCTGCCTGGCGGTCTTCACCTACGAGGGGGACGGCCTGCGGGCCGTGGACGCCCAGCGGATCTCCGGCCAGGCCGCCCCGGCGGAGGGGGAGGAGCCCCTGAGCACCGCCTCCGTGCTGGTCCGCTTTCTGGCCGGGATCCACGACGGGGTGGCCAGCGTGTGCAACGAGATCCGGGAGCTCACCCCGGGCTATCAGGCCAACCTGAGCCGCCCGGTCACCTACCTCTCTCCGGTCTGGCGCATCGTCACCGACACCGGCGTGTACTACATGGACGGCGTCACCGGCACGATTACGCCGGAGCAGAGCGCGGAGCGGCCCTGATTGGTTATTCAAACCGGCGATATGCCCGGCGGACGGCGGCGCTGCATTGGGCATATCGCCAATTTTTGCGCGTTCTCGCAGGGGGAGATCCGGCCCGACAAGGGCATTTTGCACAGCTGCGGCAAAAAAATCTGGTGCGCAGGCCGAAATTGTGGCATAAATCAACGGAAAACGGGGATAGTAGGCAAGGAGACGTTCCAGGCCGGCGGAGACGGCGGTGAAAATTGCTTTGATTTTACCGGGAAGTAGTGGTATAATGTATGCCGTGTTATAGCGCCGCACGGTGGTGCGGCCTTCCTTTACATGTGTTCGGACGGGGGACAAGCGGCCCCGGTCCTTTGATACCGCCGGCCGGGGAGAGAGCCGGCGGAAGGAATAGAGGGTTGCAGGTTTGACGAAATATGTGATTCATGGCGGCAAGCCGCTTTTTGGGGAAATTGACATCAGCGGGGCGAAAAATGCAGCGGTGGCCATCATTCCCGCCGCACTGCTGGTAGACGGTATCTGCCGGATTGAGAATATCCCGCAGATCAGCGACGTCACCTTGATTTTGAACATCTTGCAGGAGCTGGGCGCCGACATCCGGACCATCAACCGGACGACGGTGGAGATCGACTGCTCCCACCTGCGCAACCTCCGGGTGCCGGAGGAGCTGGCGCGGAAAATTCGGGCCTCCTACTATCTCATCGGCGCGCTGCTGGGGCGGTTCGGCTCCGCCCAGGTGCCCCCGCCGGGGGGCTGCGACTTCGGCGGCCGCCCCATCGATCAGCATATCAAGGGCTTTGTGGCCATGGGCGCCGAGGTGGACGTCCAGGGCGGCTATATCCACGCCAGGGCTCAGAAGGGCCGCATGTCCGGCACCCAGATCTATCTGGACATCGTGTCGGTGGGGGCCACCATGAACATTATGCTGGCCGCCGTGCTGGCCGACGGCATGACGGTGATTGAAAACGCCGCCAAGGAGCCCCACGTGGTGGATCTGGCCAACTTCCTCAACTCCATGGGGGCCGACATCATGGGCGCAGGCACCGACGTGATCAAGATCCGGGGGGTAGACCGCCTCAGCGGCGGCAGCTACTCCATCATCCCCGACCAGATCGAGGCGGGCACCTATATGGCCGCCGTGGCCGCCTCCGGGGGCGAGGTTTTGATCAAAAACGTCATCCCTAAGCATCTGGAGTGCATCACGGCCAAGCTGCTGGAGATGGGCGTGGAGGTGGAGGAGCGGGACGACGCCGTTCTGGTCCGCCGGACCGGCAAGCTGACCCGTACCAACGTCAAGACCCTGCCCTACCCCGGCTTCCCCACGGACATGCAGCCCCAGATCGCCGCCATCCTCTGCATGGCGGAGGGCACCAGCGTGCTGACCGAGGGCGTGTGGGACAACCGTTACCGCTATGTGGACGAGTTCCGGCGCATGGGGGCCCAGCTCCAGGTGGACGGCAAGATCGCCGTCATCGAGGGGGTGACCCAGCTGTCGGGCGCCCGCATCCGGGCCTGCGATCTGCGGGCGGGGGCCGCCATGGTGATTGCCGGTTTGGCCGCCCAGGGGACCACCGAGATCGACTGCATCTACCACATTGAGCGGGGCTATGAGGACATTGTGCGCAAGCTCTCCGGCGTGGGGGCCGACATCCGCGTGGTCGTGACCCCCGACGAGGAGAAGCAGGCCCAGGTGAGCTGAGCGCCCGGTCCCGCCTGAACCGGCATCCTTCCAAGGGCGGCGGCACTGCCGCCGCCCCGGCTTGTCGAAAAGCGTCATTTCATCCGTAAGCGTCAAAAGCCTTGAGGCTTATGAGTAGGGGGGATAGTGTGAAAGGGGGGCGAAGCCCCCGCTTTCGCGTCCAGGAGTCCGCCCGCAGGCGACCGGTTTCGGCAAATTGCTGAAACCGGCCCCAGGCCGGCGATTTCATCGCCGCCCTTATTTTGTACATAGGGAGCGATGGACTTGCTGGAGCTCTGCACCCTGGCCAGCGGTTCCAGCGGGAACTGCGCGCTGGCCACCGACGGACGCACCCATATTCTCATCGACGCCGGGATCTCCGCCCGGCGCATCTGCCGGAGCCTGACCGATCTGGGCGTGGAGCCCCGGTCCGTCTCCGGCATCCTGATCACCCACGAGCACAGCGACCATATCTGCGGCCTGGCCACCCTGACCAAGCAGCTCCGGCTGCCGGTCTACGCCAGCCGGAGCACCGGACGGCAGCTCAGCTACCGCATCGCATTTCTGGAGGAGGTGCTGCGCCCCTTCCAGCCGGGAGAGGCCTTCGCCGTGGGGGACCTGGAGATCGGCGCCTTCCCCACCCCCCACGACACCGCCGGGAGCTGCGGGTATACGGTCTCCGACGGGCGCCACAAGCTGGCCGTGGTCACCGACCTGGGCCATGTGACCGAGGAGGTGCGGGCGGGGATCCAGGGGGCGGCACTGCTGGTGGCCGAGGCCAACCACGACGTGGAGTGGCTCCAGTCGGGGCCCTATCCCTACCACCTCAAGCGGCGGATCCTGGGGGATTTTGGGCACCTGTCCAATGAGGCCGGGGCTGATTTGGTGGCGGAGGCCGTGGAGGGGGGCGCCCGCACCGTACTGCTGGCCCACCTCTCCGCCGAGAACAACACCCCCGCCCGGGCCTATGGGGTGGTGTCGTCCGCCCTGGAGCGCCGGGGCGTCCTGCCGGGGCGGGACGTGCTGCTGGAGGTGGCCCCCCGGAGCGGGCCGGGACCCCGCCGCGCAGTGGGATAGGAGGTGGGGGGATTGGATGCCATCCAGATCCTCTGTGTGGGAAAACTGAAGGAGAAATTTTACACCGAGGCGGCGGCCGAGTACGCCAAGCGTCTGTCGGCCTACTGCCGTTTGACCGTCACCGAGCTCCCTGAGGAGCGGCTTCCGAAAGCGCCCGCGCCCGCCCAGATCGAGGCCGCTCTGGCCCGGGAGGGGGCGGCCATTCTGGCCAAATACCCGGCCCGGTCCAGCCTGGTGGCCCTCTGTATCGAGGGGCAGATGCGATCCAGCGAGGAGCTGGCCCGGCTGCTGTCCAGCTGGGAGCGCCGGGGAGAGCGGCAGCTCACCTTTGTGATTGGCGGGTCCTATGGCCTGCACGCCTCCGTGAAGGCGGCGGCCTGGGCCACCCTGTCCATGTCCCCCATGACCTTCCCCCACCACCTGGCCCGGGTGATGCTTTTGGAGCAGATCTACCGGGGCTTCAAGATCAACGAGGGCTCCAGCTACCACAAATAGGGAGGACAGTCTCGGCCGCGCTGCGGTCCGGGTCCTGTCCTCTCGTTTATTTTGTCAAAAAGCGTGCGAAAAAGGCATGGAAATTTTGTCAGTTCCATGCTATAATAGGATCAGTTCCTAATCTGGTAATGTATAGATTGGAGGAGATTCCCATGGACTATCGCGCCGCTTACGAGTCCTGGCTGGCCAGCCCCGCCCTCAGCGCAGAGGAAAAGGCCGAGCTGGAGGCCATTCGGAACGACAATAAGGAGATCGAGGGCCGCTTCTTCGCCCCCCTGGACTTTGGCACCGCCGGACTGCGGGGTACCATGCAGGTGGGCCTGCACAATATGAACATCCACGTGATCCGCCACGCCACCCAGGCCTTTGCCGAGGTGATCCTGGCCGAGGGGGAGGAGGCGGTCCGCCGCGGCGTGGCCGTGTGCTACGACTGCCGCAACCACTCCGATGAGTTCGCCCGGGAGACCGCCTGCGTCATGGCGGGCAACGGCATCAGGGTGGCTGTCTTCGAGTCCCTGCGCCCCACCCCCGAGCTGTCCTTCGCCATCCGGGCCTATGGGCACATCGCCGGGGTCAACGTCACCGCCAGCCACAACCCCAAGGAGTATAACGGCTATAAGGTCTACTGGCAGGACGGGGCCCAGCTGCCCCCCAAGCACGCCGGCGCCATCGCCCGGAAGATGGGGGAGCTGGACCTGTTTGCCTCCATCAAGCGCATGGACTATGACGAGGCGGTCAAGGCCGGGCTCATCACCGTGCTGGGGGCCGAGACCGACGAGAAGTTCCTGGAGCAGGTTATGGGACAGGCCATCGACAAGGCCGCTGTGGCCCAGGTGGCCGATACCTTCAAGATGGTATACACCCCCTTCCACGGCACCGGCCACAAGCTGATCCCCGAGGTATTGAAGCGCCTGGGCATGAAGCACGTGTTCTGCGTGCCCGAGCAGATGGTGCTGGACGGCGATTTCCCCACGGTGGTCTCCCCCAACCCGGAGAACCCGGAGGGCTTCGCCCTGGCGGTGGAGCTGGCCAGGAAGGAGGGCGCCGACTTCATCCTGGGCTCTGACCCGGACGCCGACCGGGTGGGCATTATGGTCAAAAATACCGCCGGGGACTATGTGACCATCTCGGGCAACCAGACCGGCGTGCTGCTGCTGGACTACCTCATCGGGGCCAAGCGGCGCACCGGCACCATGCCCGAGAAGCCGGTGGCCCTGAAAACCATCGTCACCACCGAGATGGCCCGCAAGGTGGCCGAGGTCAACGGACTGCCCTGCTTCGACACCTTCACCGGCTTCAAGTTCCTGGCCGAGAAGAAGGACAGGCTGGAGAACGCCGGGGAGGGCAAGGTCATTTTCTCCTACGAGGAGTCTTATGGCTATATGCTGGGGGACTATGTGCGGGACAAGGACGCCGTGACCGCCGCCCTGGCCCTGACGGAGATGGCCGCCTGGTACGCCGGGCAGGGCATGACCCTGTACGACGCCCTGGGGAAGCTCTATGAGAAGTACGGCTATTACGGCGAGCGGACCATGAATCTGGTGATGCCCGGCCTGGACGGCCTGCGGAAGATGGACGCCCTGATGGCGCGCCTGCGGGAGCAGCCCCCCGCCGCAATCGCCGGGGTCCAGGTGCGCCGGCGCAAGGACTACAAGGACGGCAGCGTGGTGGACGCGGACGGGACGAAGCACACTATGGAGCTCTCTGGCTCCAACGTCCTGCGCTATGAGCTCTCCGACGGCACCAGTTTGATTGTCCGCCCCTCGGGCACCGAGCCCAAGGTCAAGGTCTATATCCTGGCCAACGGGGCCGATCAGGCCGCCTGCGCCGCCAAGGTGGAGCAGTACGCCGCCTGGGCCGAGAGCCTGAAAAACTGATCGAAATCCGGCCAAGGGGCCGCCGGGGCCGTTCCGATCCCGGCGGCCCCTTTTTTGCGCCTTTTTTCTCCCCATTCTCAAATATTCCGGCAATACTTGATCTTTTGGTTAGATTCTGCTAAACTGAACGCATATGGGCGAATTCTGTGACACCATACCCCCGCTGTATGGCGGCCGGGACTCGCTTGTATCATCTTGTCCACAGGACAGAAAATTGAGGAGGCAGTTATGAGGAGAACGAGGGATACCATTCGAGGCTTTGTCATGGGTGTGGTGATCACCGCGCTGGTGGTGGCGGCCCCGACGGCGGCGGCTACGATTGGGAAGAAGACCATCGACGTCGTATACAGCGACATCCGCCTGGTGGTGGACGGCAAGGAGGTCACCCCCAGGAACGCCAGCGGCCAGGTCGTGGAGCCGTTCAGCTACGAGGGCACCACCTATCTGCCCGTCCGCGCGGCGGTCACCGCCATCACCGGCGGCTCCAAGGCCGTGGAATGGGACCAGGAGACCCACACCATCTACATCGGCGACAGGCCCGCCCAGGAAATTGTGGATATGTCCACTATGAAAACCTATCCTCGTGGTGAAATTGTTTTTGAGACTACCGATATTGCGTTCCAAAACCGGCAGCAGACCATTACGCCCTTTAACCGTCATTCTTCAAACACGGACACATTCCTGCTGGACGGCAAGTATACCACCTTCCAGTGCTCCTATGCGATACCTGATAATTCCCCTGCCTCCCCCATGACAGTGAAATTCCTTTCGGAGACGGGGGTTTTGAAAACCGTGACCCTGAGCCATAGCGAAGCCCCGGTTGATATTTCCGTTGATGTGACCGGAGTGGACAAGCTGGAGATCCGTATGTCGCAGTTTGGCTACATCTACAACGCTACGCTGACCCCCATTCCCCAGCTGTAAGCGTATGCCCCCGGCGGGCACTGTCCCGCCCCAAATTGTGCGGACAGCACAAAAAGGCCCCTGGTAGGAAATCATACGTTTTAAGCGGAGAGGCGTCGCGTAAGCGGCGCCTCTCCAGTCTTTAACTGGACGCGCGCATGGCTATAAACGTGGCTCGATTCATCAATCAGTTCTCTGGGATGCTGGAAGGACTTGATTTGTTGGCGATAGCTGCCCGCTGTGGAGCTGCAAGCGCCCGGCGGCCTCTTTTTTTGCGCTTTTTCCGCCCGTTTTCAAATATTCCGGCAATACTTGATCTTTTGGTTAGATTCTGCTAAACTGGACGCATACAGGCGAATTCTGCGATACCATACCCTCCGTTGTATGGCGGCCAGGACCCGCTTGTATCATCTTGTCCACAGGACAGAAAATTGAGGAGGAAGTTATGAGGATATCCAAGGGCAACATCCGGAGCTTTGTGCTGGGCGTGGTCATTACCGCGCTCATCGCCGCGGCCCCCACGGCTATGGCTACCGTCGGCAAGAAGACCATCGACGTGGTCTACAGCGACATCCGCATTGTGGTGGACGGCAAGGAGGTCACCCCCAGGAACGCCGGCGGCCAGGTGGTAGAGCCGTTCAGCTATGAGGGCACCACCTATCTGCCCGTCCGGGCGGCGGTCGACGCCATCACCGGCGGCAATAAGTCCGTGGACTGGGATCAAGACACTCATACCATCTACATCGGCGGCAAGCCCGCCCAGGAGATTGTGGATATGTCCACCATGCAGACCTATCCTTACAATGGAATAGGATTCCGGGCGGGCGACAAGCAGTTTGGAGTCCGCCAGCAGACCATTACTCCCTTTAACTATCTGCGGGTCGGAACTGAAAGCGCCAAGTTCCTGCTCGGCGGCAGCTATGCGACCTTCCAGTGTACCATTGCGGTTCCGGACAGCGCACAGAATACGGACCAGTGGGTCATCTTTAAGGACGCGGACAGCAAAACGGAATTAAAGCGCATAGACGTGAAGCGCGGCGACACCCCGGTTGAGGTTTCCCTGGATGTGGCCGGCGTAGACAAGCTGCTCATTGAACTCGGTTCTCACGGCACCAGCAGCGGCAGCCTTGTCTACAACGCCACCCTGACCCCCGTTCCCCAGCTGTAAGCGCATGAAAAACCCCCGGAGGGCCTGCCCTCCGGGGGTTTTTGTGTGATTAGCCGTAGAGGGGGTATTTCCCGGTGAGCCCGGCCACCTGGGCGCGGATCTCGTCCGCCTTCGTCTCGAACGCGGTGGCGGTCTGCCAAATGAGCCGGCCAATCACCTTCATGTCCGCCTCCACAAAGCCCCGGGTGGTGGCGGCGGGGGTGCCCACCCGGATGCCGCTGGTGACAAAGGGCTTCTCGGGGTCGTTGGGGATGGCGTTCTTGTTCACCGTGATGTTCACCTCGTCCAGGCGGCGCTCCATCTCCTTGCCGGTGATGTGGGCCTTGCGCAGGTCCACCAGCATCAGGTGGTTGTCGGTGCCGCCGGAGACCAGGTCGAAGCCGGAGGCGGTCAGGGACTCCGCCAGGGCGGCGGCGTTCTTGAGGATCTGGGCCTGATAGTCCTTGAATTCGGGCTTGAGGGCCTCGCCCAGGGCCACCGCCTTGGCGGCGATGATGTGCTCCAGGGGGCCGCCCTGGCTGCCGGGGAAGATGGCCGAGTCGATCTTCTTGGCCCACTCCTCCTTGCAGAGGATCATGCCGCCCCGGGGGCCCCGGAGGGTCTTGTGGGTGGTGGTGGAGACGATGTCCGCATAGGGCACCGGGGAGGGGTGGAGCCCGGCGGCCACCAGACCGGCGATGTGGGCCATGTCCACGAAGAGGACGGCCCCCACCTCATGGGCGATCTCCGCAAAGGTCTTGAAGTCGATGATCCGGGGGTAGGCGGAGGCCCCGGCCAGGATCATCCGGGGCTTGTGCTGCCGGGCCAGGTCCCGCACCTGGTCGTAGTCGATATAGCCCTGATCGTTGAGGCCGTAGGCCACCATATTGTAGTTCTTGCCGGAGAAGTTGACGGGGCTGCCGTGGGTCAGATGGCCGCCGTTGGACAGGTCCATGCCCAGGACGGTGTCCCCGTGCTGGCAGACCGCCTGATAGACGGCAAAGTTGGCGCTGGCCCCTGAGTGGGGCTGCACGTTGGCGTGGTCCGCCTGGAAGAGCCGGCACGCCCGGTCCCGGGCGATGTTCTCCACCACGTCCACGCACTGGCAGCCGCCATAGTAGCGCTTGCCGGGGTAGCCCTCGGCGTATTTGTTGGTGAGCACGGTGCCCGCCGCCGCCAGCACCGCCTCGCTGACGAAGTTCTCCGAGGCGATCAGCTCGATATTCCGGCGCTGCCGGTCGTACTCAGTCCGGACGGCCTGCCCCACCTCGGGGTCCTGGGCCGTGAGAAAGTCCATGATCTCGTTTACCATGTGCCCTGTTTCCACCTTTCCAGTTTCTGCCCCCGCCGCCCGGCAGGGCGCAGAAAAAACGATACTCTATTATACCAGAATCCACCGCTGAAATACAATCGTCAGCATTGGAAAAACGCTCTCGTTTTTTGGCGGAAAGTATGGTACAATAGCTGTAAAACCGCGCAATGACAGCGACGAGAGGGGATTGCTATGAAGGATCAAGCGGCGGTGGCCGCCATCATCGACGGGCTGAAGGCCCACTACCCGGACGCCCTGTGCTCCCTGGAGTACCGGAAGGACTACGAGCTCCTGTTCTCGGTGCGGCTGGCCGCCCAGTGTACCGACGAGCGGGTGAACCAAGTGACGCCCGCCCTCTTCGCCCGCTTTCCCACCCTGGAGAGCCTGGCGGAGGCCGACGTCTCCGAGGTGGAGACCTACATCCACTCCACCGGCTTCTTCCGGGCCAAGGCCCGGGACATCGTGGCCGCCTCCCGGATGCTGCTGGAGCAGTACGGTGGGCGGGTTCCCGACACCATGGAGGCGCTCCTGAAGCTCCCCGGCGTGGGCCGGAAGACCGCCAATCTGGTGCTGGGGGACATCTACCAAAAGCCCGGGGCGGTGGTGGCCGACACCCACTGCATCCGTATCTCCGGGCGGCTGGGGCTCACCGACGGCTCCAAGGACCCGGTCAAGGTGGAGCAGCAGCTCCGCCCCCAGCTCCCCCCGGAGGAGTCCAACGACTTCTGCCACCGGCTGGTGCTCCACGGCCGGGCCGTCTGCATGGCCCGCAAGCCAGACTGCGCCGCCTGCAACCTGCGCCCCTGGTGCGATTTCTACACCAGCGCTTCGGAGGAGCCATAATAAAGTTTCGGGCCGCCCTTTTCAAAGGGCGGCGGGGTCCGGGGCGGCGCACCGGCGGGTTTGG
>CANSQX010000001.1 GCA_947649225.1 uncultured Flavonifractor sp. | reverse complement strand
TTTTTTTTTGTGGGCCATTTCTTGCCCGGTGTGGTGTTACTGGTTGCGCCCCCCGGGTTCCCCCGCGCCCTGCCCGGGGGGGGGGGTGGCTTTGTCCGACCCCCACCGTTTGGGGGGGGGGTGGGGGTAACGGGGGCGGGGCGGCGGGGACAGGCGGCAGGGACGACCCTGGCCCCGGTCACGGGCGGCCCCTGGGTCACATAGGATACGGTACGCGGATCGACGCCGCTGGGACGGCCGGAGGGTTCTCCCCCACAGCAGCCCCACGGACCCCAGGCCCGGCCGGCCGGAGCGCCGGCGGACGCACCGCTTTGAGATAGCCGCCCGCCGGACAGCCGTCCGGCGGGCGGCAGTGGTTTCCCGCCGCCGGGAAACCCGCTCCGGCAGAGGACGGGAGCGGACCGCCCGCAGGCGCTGGGACGCGAACAGATCCGGAACGCCGCATACTTCCCGGCCGGCCGGGCTGTGATCCATATTTTGAGGAACTGCGCTAATTATAAAAATCCGAGGTGTGGACCTCGCGGGCGTCGTAGCCCGCGTCCTTCATGGCCTGGAGGATAGCCTGCTTATGGCTGTGGCCGAAGGCCTCCAGAGTCACCCGCAGCTCCACGCCGCTCTGGCGGTTGATATTGACGAACTGGTTGTGGTCCAGCTTGATGATATTGCCGTTCTCCGCCGACACGATGGAGGCCACCCGCAGCAGCTCGCCCGGCCGGTCGGGCAGCTGGACCGAGAAGGTGAACACCCGCCCCCGGTTGATGAGGCCGTGCTGGACCAGGCTGGCGATGGTGATCACGTCCATGTTGCCGCCTGAGAGGACGGGCACCACGTTGAGCCCCTGGCCCCCCAGGTGGTTCAGGGCGGCCACGGTGAGCAGCCCCGCGTTCTCCACCACCATCTTGTGCTTCTCCATCATGTCCAAAAAGGCGTCCACCAGCTCGCTGTCCTCAATGGTGAGGATGCCGTCCAGGTTTTGCTGGAGATAGGGGAAGATCTGGTCCCCGGGGGTCTTGACGGCCACGCCGTCGGCGATGGTGTCCAGGCGGTCCAGCGTGACCACATGGCCCGCCTCCAGGCTGGCCTTCATGGCGGCCGCTCCGGCGGGCTCCACCCCGTAGACCTTCACGTTGGGGTTGAGAAGCTTGGCCAGGGTGGACACGCCGGTGGCCAGCCCGCCGCCCCCCACCGGCACCAGAATCACGTCCACGTCGGGCAGGTCCTGGAAGATCTCATAGGAGATTGTGCCCTGTCCGGTGGCGATGGCCGGGTCGTTAAAGGGGTGGACGTAGGTATAGCCCTCGGTCTCGGAGAGCTGGGCGGCCAGGGCGGCCGCGTCGTCGAAGGTCTCCCCCTGCAGGATGACCCTGGCCCCGTAGTCCTTGGTGTTGTTGACCTTGACCAGGGGCGTGGTGGTGGGCATGACGATGGCGGCGGTTACCCCGGCCTGCTGGGCGGCGTAGGCCACCCCCTGGGCGTGGTTGCCCGCCGAGGCCGTGACCAGTCCCCGGGCCTTCTCCTCCTCGCTCAGGGTGCTGATCTTATAGTAGGCCCCCCGGATCTTATAGGCCCCGGTGACCTGCATGTTCTCCGGCTTCAAATAGACGTGGTGGCCGGAGGACCGGGAAAAGGCGGCGCTGTAGACCAGGTGGGTGTCCAGAATGACCCCCGAGAGGACGCTCCGGGCGGTCTTGAAATCGTTCAGGGTGAGCATGACGGCGGTTTTCTCTCCTTCCGGGCGCCCCTCCCGCCCCTCCGGCCCGGGGCCGGAGGGGCGAAGCGCGCCGCACGGTTCGTTTCCTCTTATCATAAAGTCTTTTGCTGGTAAAGTCAACGTGTTCTTGACACCCAACCGGGCGAAAGGTACAATAGACACAGCCGGAATCCACCGGTCCCATAGGAGGAGCTGAGACAATGGCGAAATACCGCAAGCGATCCCCCGTCCCCGTCTACGCTGTTGCGGCGGTCTGGCTGCTGTGGGGGCTCTTTGGCCCGCTGTACCGGCTGCACCACTTCCTGCTGGCGGCGGCGGTGTCCGCGGGGGCCTTCCTGCTGATGAAGAAGCTCTGTCCCGACCGGACCATCGTCCTGCCGGAGCCGGAGCCCCAGCCCCCGCCGGCGGAGGACCCGGGCATCGCCGCGCTGATCGCCGAGCGGGACCGGGCGCTGGGGGAGATGCGCCGCCTGAACGACTCCATCGCGGACCCCCGCCTCTCCGTCCAGATCGACCACCTGGAGGCGATCACCCGGAAGATCATCGCCCACGTGGTGGAGCATCCCCAGAAGCTGCCCCAGATCAGCCGCTTTCTCAACTACTACCTGCCCACCACCCTCAAGCTGCTCAACGCCTATGACCGGATGGACGAGGCCGGGGTGGCCGGGACCAACATCGACGGGGCCATGGGGCGTATCGAGACCGTGATGGACACCATTACCGCCGCCTTCGACCGCCAGCTGGACGCCCTGTTCGGGGACATCGCCCTGGATATCACCACCGATATCACCGTCATGGAGCAGCTGCTGGCCCAGGAGGGCCTGGGCGGGATGCAGCTGGGGCAATAGGAATGCACACAGACCGAGTACGTGGAAGCATAGAAAAGCAACGACAAGGAGGACGCAACCCATGGCCAATGAGATGGATTTTACCCCGGAGCTCACCCTGACCCCCGATCTGAATAGTACCCAGGCGGCCGCCCAGCCCCCGGAGGCCCCCAGTCTGACCCTGAACCCCTCCGCTTCCGCCGGGGAGGCCGCGGCCCAGGCCGCCCGGGACGCCCAGGCCGTCCAGCTGGACGAGAGCCAGCTCACCGAGGCTGAGCGGAGGATGGTCAACGACTTCGCCCAGAAGATCGACATCACCGACTCCAACATGGTGCTCCAGTACGGCGCGGCGGCCCAGAAGAACATCGCCTCCTTCTCGGAGAACACCCTCAACTCGGTGCGCACCAAGGACCTGGGGGAGATCGGCCAGGCCCTGTCCTCCCTGGTGGTGGAGCTCAAGGGCTTCGGCAAGGAGGACAAGAAGGGCATCGCCGGCTTTTTCCAGAAGAAGCGCAACGAGATGGAGGCCATGAAGGTGGCCTATACCAAGGCCGAGGGCAACGTGGACAAGATCGTCCAGGTGCTGGAGGGCCATCAGGTGACCCTGATGAAGGACATCGCCATGCTCGACCAGATGTATGACCTAAACACCAAGTACTACAAGGAACTGACCATGTATATCCTGGCGGGCAAGAAGCGGCTCCAGCAGATCCGGGAGAACGATCTGGAGGCCCTGCGCCAGAAGGCCGCCCAGACCGGCGCCCAGGAGGACGCCCAGAAGTACAACGACATGGCCAACCTGTGCAACCGCTTCGAGAAGAAGATCCACGACCTGGAGCTCACCCGGATGATCTCGGTTCAGATGGGCCCCCAGACCCGCCTGCTCCAGAACAACGACACCCTGATGCTGGAGAAGATCCAGTCCTCCCTGGTGAACACCATCCCACTGTGGAAGAGCCAGATGGTGCTCTCCCTGGGCCTGGAGCACTCCCGCCAGGCCACGGCCGCCCAGAGCGCCGTCACCGACATGACCAACCGGCTCCTGCAGCAGAACGCCGACATGCTCAAGATGGGCACCATCGAGACCGCCCGGGAGGCAGAGCGCTCCGTGGTGGACATCCAGACCCTCCAGCACACCAACCAGCAGCTCATCTCCACCCTGGACGAGGTCATGCAGATCCAGAAGGACGGCGCCCAGAAGCGCCGGGAGGCCGAGGTGGAGCTGGGCCGCATCGAGGGAGAGCTCAAGCAGAAGCTCCTGGAGCTGCGCGGCTGAGCCCCTTTTCTTGAAAGAAAAGGGACCAAAAGAACGTTTGTCTCGCTTCCGGGCCGCTGCGTACCGTAAGATTTTCGCCCGGTAACGGGGACCGGCACGGTTCGAGACAGCCTGTTATGCGAGCCTTTCTATCCTGCTGGAGCTATGGTCATTTCTTGGAAGAAAAGGGACCAAAAGAACAGTCCTCCCGCCCCAGAGCCGCTGGATACCGAGCGGATCCCGCCCGGCGGCAGGGGCTGGAGCAATTTGGAGAACATGTTCTATGAATTTTTTGAAATCCCACCGGGGAGCCATGGCGATCGCAGCGCTTGTGATCGCCCTGTCGGTACTCTTCGGGTTCCACCGCTCGGCCACCGCCGCCCGGGCCGCTGTGGAGGAGCAGTTCTACACCGGCGCGGACGGCAGCGGGTACTCCATCGCCTCGGATCTGGATCAGCGCCGGGCTGCCGCCCAGAACCTGCTGGTGGTGGCCGGCCGCTATCTGGACGAGGGCGACATGGCTATGGCGGACGTGGCTGCCGCTGTTCGGGAACTGGAGCGGGCGGACAGCCCGGCGGACAAATATGTGTGGAACCAGGCGCTGGAGGAGAATACGGAGGCGCTGCGGGCCGCTCTGGCGGACCAGGCGCTCACCGAAAAGGACGCGGGCTACGTGGAAAATCTCCGGGCCGAGCTGGCAGGCCGGGCCGACGCCATCCGCCGGGACCCCTATAACCAGCGGGCGGACCAGTTTAATCAGACGGTGCTGGGGGTGTTTCCCGCCAACCTCTTAAAGCGCATCACCTTCGTGCGGGACGCCGAGGCGTTCCGGTAGAGAAGGAGCAGAGCCATGAGACATCGCAGCTTATCCGGGCTGACGGCCGCCCTGCTGGCCGCAGCCCTGCTCGTCACCTCCGCCCTGGCGGTGGTAGATCCGCCCGCCAACACCTATGTGGGCGATTACGCGGATGTCCTGGACCAGGACACCGAGGACTATCTGATCCGCCGGAACGAGGCCCTCACCGCCGCCACCGGCGGGGCCATCGTGGTGGTGACGGTGGATTTTCTGGACGGCATGGACATCGCCGACTACGCCTATCAGATCTTCAACGACTGGGGCATCGGGGACAGCGAGGCGGACAACGGCCTGCTGCTCCTGCTGGCCATCGGCGAGGAGGACTACTACGCCCTCCAGGGCACGGGGATCACCAACGCCCTCACCTCCGCCAAGCTGGACGGCTACCTGTGGGACTACCTGGAGGACGGCTTTGCCGCCGGGGACTACGACGCCGGTGTGCGGAAGGTTTTTGACGCTTTTTACGGCTGGTACGAGAGCTTTTACGGGGACCTTGACACAGCCCAGGCCCCGGGCTCCGGCGCGCCCCAGGGCGGCACGTCCCAGGACCGGCACTTTTTCTACGAGCCGGAGGTCCGGAACGACCGGGTCACCACTGTGATGGGCTCCCTGGCCTCCTTTGCCGTGATGGCGGTGGTGGGGCTGATCATTCTGGCGGTGCTGCTGGTCTGCCTCTGCGACGGACTGCGCTGGCGCAGCTACCGGCGGCGCTATTTAATGCCCGGGATGCCTCCGCCCCCCTACGTGTACCGGCCGTTCCTCTTCGGGCGGCCCCGGTACCGCCGTCCGCCCCCGCCTCCCCCTAGGGGACCCGGCGGCTTCGGCAGCATGGGCGGCGGGCGGCCCTCCGGCGGGTGGAGCGGCTTTGGCGGCGGCGGCACCCGGGGGGGCGGCGCAGGCCGCAGGCCGGGAGGCTCCATGGGCTCCTTCGGCGGAGTGAGGCGGTCCTCCGGCGCGGGGCGGTCCTCGGGCGGCTTCCGGGGCGGAGGAGCCCGGGGCGGCTTCGGCGGCGGACACAGCCGGGGCGGCGGCGCGGGCCGCCGCAGATAGATCCCTCCATCGAACAAAGCGGGACGGCATACATCGTGTATGCCGTCCCGTTTCTGCTATTTGTCCTCCAGCATGGTCTCCACCTCGGCCATTTTGCCCTCGGCCAGATCGCCGGGGATCAGGGCGCGGCCGCAGACGGGACAGCGGAGCAGCGCCTCGCTGAAGGTATGGCCCAGGTAGTCGAAGACCACCTTCTCCTTGACCAGGGGCTTGCCGCATTTGCGGCACATCCAGCCGCTCAATTCCTGCTCCATGCCTTAACCCTCCCCGTCCTCCCGGATGTGCATCCGGTGCGCATATACGTCGGCGATCCGGAAGATCGCCCCGTCTCTCCGGTAGCTGACCCAGCAGGTGAGATAGGGACCCGCCATGCGGCACACCACGTCCCCCGCCTCGTTGACAAAGCCCTCGCCCGCCTCCTCGTTGCGCCAGATGGTCTCCTTCACATCGGAGAGGGGGATCAGGCGGCGCTCCATCTTCTCCTGCACCTCCGGCGGGAGCGCCACCTCCAGGGCGTCCCAGGGGTTCTGCGGGGCGGTAAAGTCCTCCTGCCAGTACATGCGCAGCAGCGCCTCCTTTGCCTTCAGATGGTTGGTCTTCTTTTCATCCAGAGTGGGCAGGGCCCCGGGGCTCAGCCCGAAGACCAGATCCAGGATGTGGACGCAGTCCTTGCCACGGGCCCGGAACACCTCGCCGCAGTTCACACACCAGACCAGGAAGGGGTGCTCCGTCCCGGCGCAGCGGTGGGCGGCGATTGCGTCGTAGAGGGCCGGGTTGGCCAGCTCCATGTGGCCGCCGAAGCCGCAGCACTTCCCGTCGCTGTCGTAGTCCGCTGGCTTGATGCCGCTCCCGGCGGCCAGCCACCGCACCGCCGCCTTGACCTCCCCCAGGTCCGCCCCGGCACAGGGGTCGAACACCGCCAGCTCCGGGAAGGGCGGGGCCCCGGCGGCGGGCGCCAGCAGCTCATAGAGGGAGATCAAGGGGATCTCAGGGAGAAAGCGGGCCAGGGTCCGGCGGCAGGCGGCGCAGGCGTAGACCAGAGTAGGCCGCCCGATGGAGGCCCAGTCCGCCCGGAGCCGCTCCAGGTGGGCCTGGAAGCGGGCCTCCTCCCCCGCCCAGAGGGCGGGAACGCCGCAGCAGTTGAGCAGAATCCCTGCCCCGCCCAGCGTTTCCTGGAGGACGGCGAAGGAGCGCTCCACATAGGCCGGATTGGCCCCGCCCAGACGGCAGCCCGGGAAAAAGGCGTACCGGCACTCCGTCCGGCCGGGCGCGGGCTTGACCAGGCTGGCCGGACCGGCGGCGTGGGCCAGCTCCTGGAGCCGGTAGCCGTGGAACGCGGGGGGATAGGCCCCGCCCGCCACCCGGTCCCGGCGGGAGAGCGCAAACAGCCCCTGGAGATCCACCCCCTCGCCGCACTGGGCGGCGCAGCGCCCGCACTGGCTGCACGACCAGGTCTGCCGGGTGATGCAGGCCGAGCTCACCGAGTTGCGGGTCTGGCCGTCCTGGGCCACGTCGATGGCAATGCGGGGGGGCTTTTTCTTGTAGGTCTGGAGCAGCTCGCAGGCCCCCATGCAGGCCTCGCAGTCGCACTGCATACAGCGTCCCGCCTCGGCCTGGGCCTCCTCCTCGGTATAGGCCTCCCCCGCCGGGACCACATGGGGAAGGGGAGGCTCGTCCGGGTGGGGGGCGTACCGGGTACACTTGCTCCGGTCCCAGTCCTCGCCGGCATAGGCCGGATTCCCCGACTGGAGATAGGACTCCATGGCCCGGGCGGCCTGGAGCGCGTGGGCCATGCCCTCCACGGCGGAGAACCCGGCCAGCCCGCCCCCCAGAAAGACCCGGGGGTCCGCCGTGGAGCCCAGATCGGCGTTCCACCCCGCCAGCAGGCCGAAATCCGCGCCGTCCGCCCCGGAGGCGAGAAAGATCGCGTCGTACTCCGCCAGCTCGTCCAGGGAAGCGACTGTGGTTGTATACTGAAAGTTGATTTCGAGCGAGGAAAACCGCTGGGTAAAGTCTGCGTCAAAGGCGGCGAACTGGGGGTGGGCCCGCAGGGAGCCCCCCCAGCCCTCCGCCCGCTCGAAGACGGTCACGGCGTAGCGCTTGCGGCCCAGGGCCAGGGCGCAGGCCAGCCCCGCCGGTCCCGCGCCGACCACCGCCGCCCGCTGGGGGAGGGGGGGCAGGGTATAGGCCGCCCGCTCCTTCTTGACCCCGGCCCGCAGGCAGACCGCCTCAATGAGGCCGATGGCCACGGGCTCCTCCCCCAGGACGGTGCGCCGCTGGCAGGCCCCCTCGCAGGGCCGGGGGCAGAGGGCGTGAACCACCGCCGGGAAGGGCAGGGCGGCAGAGAGCTCCTTGGCGGCGGCGTTCCACCGGCCTCGCCCCGCCTTTTTCAGCACGGAGCGCAGATCCACCCGAAAGGGACAGGCAAAGGTGCAGGAGGCGGGCTCGCCGCTGTAGCAGCCCGCAGTATAGGCAAAGACTTCTTCCCGCGTCAAGGGGCCACACTCCTTTCACGAAGGGCCGGGCGCTGCCGCACCCGGCCCGCCAGGGGCTCTGCCCCTGGACCCCGCCGCCTTTTAAAAAAGGCGGGCGAAAACGTTCAATTGCGCTCCGCGTTCGTCACCGGGCGGCAGGTCATGGGAACCGCAGCCTCCAGAGCGGGCTGAAGTTCTTTTTGCTTCTTTTTCTTTCAAGAAAAAGAAGTCAGATGGGGTTTTCGCGGATGTACTCCAGCTCGTCCTCGAACTCGGAGCCGAAGAAATACTTGGGCGGCGTAAGATCCTCGCCCCGCTGGCGCTTCTCCCAGGCCTCCTTGATCTTCTGCGGGGTGGCGGGCAGGTCGTAGATGCGCACGCCGCAGGCGTTGTTGATGGCGTTGATGATAGGCATGTGGGTGGAGCACTGGAAGACCTCGGCGCAGCCGCCGGAGCCGTGGGGGCCGTTGGGCCGGGGATTGGTCTCCAAAAACTCCAGGCGGATGTCGTCGGGGATGACCTCGCAGGTGGGGATGCCGCAGTAGGCCATATTTTTCGCCCGGTCGGTGCCGTCGTAATCCTCACTGAGGGCGAAGCCGATGCTGTGGGAGATGCCGCCGTAGCCCTGGCCCTCCACCGAGAGGCGGTTGCCGATGACCCCCACGTCGGTGGCGATGGCGTACCGGAGGACCTTGACCTTGCCGGTCTCCACGTCCACCTCCACCAGGGCGCAGCTGACGCCGTAGGTGTACTGGGCGAAGCGGTTGCCCTCGCCGGTGTTGGGGTTCTGGCAGGGGTCGTAGCCCTGGCCGGACTCGTCGGTGTGGCCCATGTACTTGGTGGGAATGCCCCCGGCCGTCATCTCCTCATAGGTGCGGTAGGTCCCGTCCTCCTTGCGCATGGCGTTCAGGAGCTGGTTGGCGGCGTCGATGAGGGCGCGGCCGTTCATGAAGTGGGAGCGGCTGGCGGCGGACAGGCCGGAGTCGGGGGCCAGCTTGGTGTCGCAGGTGACGAAGCGGACCTGCTCGGGGGTGACGTGCAGGGGCTCGAGCACTTTGAGCACGTGAGTCAGGGTGCCGATGTCCGCCCCCTGGCCCAGGTCCTGCCAGGTGTTGTAGACGTTGATGCAGCCGCCCTCGCAGAGCTCCAGAGCGTCCTCGCAGTGGTCGATGAAGCCCTTGCCCACGTTGAAGCCGCCCATAGCCATGCCCACGCCCACATGGCGGCCCGCCTGCTTGGCGGCCTCGGCCTCGGCCTTGAAGGCGTCGTAGTGGGGCTTGAGCTTCTGGAGCAGCTCGGGATAGGTATAGGACAGGTAGGGCCGGCTGTTGATGGTGAGATCTCCGGGGCGGGCCGCGTTCTTCATCCGGAACTCCCAGGCGTCGATGCCCGCCTTCTCGGCGGCCATGTCGGTCAGAGCCTCGCTCATGGTGTAGATCTGGGGGCCGCCGAAGCCCCGGTAGGCGCAGGTGAAGTTGTGGTTGGAGATGCCCGCCCGGGCCAGCATCTTCATGTTGGGGACGTTGTAGCCCTGGAAGGGCACCGAGATCAGGTTGCCGAAGGCGATAGAGGCGGTGCCGGCGTAGGCTCCGTGGTCCATGGCCACGTCGCACTCCACGGCCAGGATTATGCCGTCCTCATCGCAGGCAAGGCGGCCGTTGGAGTAGGTTGCCGAGCGCTTGCCCGTCATGTGCATATGCTCCTCGTAGCTGAGGGTCATGGACACCGGCATATCCAGGGCCATCACCGCCACACCGGCGATGGCGAAGACGCTGGAGATGGTGGAATAGCCGAAGCAGCCCCCGGCAGGGTTGTTGATCATGCGGACCTTCTCCGGGTCCATGCCGATGGCGGGGGCCAGCTCGTCGCGGCAGCCATACAGGTCGTGGGTTTTGCTCATGATGGTGAGCATCCCGTCCTCGTCCCAGTAGCCCTGGAACACGTCGGGCTCGATGGGCAGGTGGGGCTCGTGCTGGCTGTGCCAGCTGCCCTCTACCACTACGGGGGCGTCCTCAAAGATCTCCTCGGTATCCTCGCCCTTGTACAGGGGGGCGAACAGGTACTGGTTGGGGATGTTCTCATAGAGCTGGAGGGCGTTGGGGGCAAAGGACTCCAGCACGTTCATGTAGGAGGGGAGGACCTCCAGGTCCAGCTTGACCAGCCTGGCGGCCTCCCGGGCCAGCTCGTGGGTGGCGGCGGCCACCACGGCCACCACGTCCCCCCGGCGGTTCACCGTATCCCCGCAGATGATGGGGAATTTGGGGGAGCCCTGGCCTTTCTGGCGGGGGACCACGGCAGGGAAGGAGATGTCGTTGGAGCCCTTCACGTCGGCGGCGGTGAGGACCTTGATGACGCCGGGCAGGGCCTCGGCCGCCGAGGCGTCGATGCCCTTGATTTTGGCGTGGGGGACCCCGGCCAGGACGGGGGCCAGATAGGCCACCCCCTCGGGCATCTTCAGGGCGATGTCGTCGCCGTAGTCGGTGAGGCCGCAGACCTTGGACAGGGCGGTAGGACGGGGCAGGCGGCTGCCGTAGTAGTCCTCGCCCTCCCCCTTCTTCCAGGTGATGTCCTCCATGGTCTTCTCGCCGCGCAGGACCGCGGCAGCCTCCATCACGCAGTCCACCAGGGGCTTGTAGCCCGTGCAGCGGCAGACGTTGTGGTTCTTCTCAAACCAGGCGCGCACCTCCTGCCGGGTGGGGCTCTGGTTCTCCTGGAGCAGGCCGTAGGCCGAGACGATAAAGCCGGGGGTGCAGAAGCCGCACTGGACCCCGCCGTAGGTAATCCACGCCTGCTGGAGGGGGTGCAGGCGGCCGGGGGCGCCGATGCCCTCGATGGTGAGCACCTCGGCAAAGTCGGGCACCCGCTTCATCTTCATGACGCAGGCCCGGGTCACCTTGCCGTTGAGCAGCACGGTGCAGGCGCCGCAGACGCCGGTGCCGCAGCCCACCTTGGTGCCGGTCAGACCCAGGCGGCGCAGGGCCAGGGCCAGACTGTCGTGCTCCGCGTCGTACAGGACGAACCGCTGCGCGCCGTTGATAACCAGGGATTTCCGGGAAAGCTTTTTCATGGGTTCTCCACCTCTTCTATCTCACCTGAATTTGGAGCCGTCCGCCATCCGGGACAGGATTGTACACATGATTGTATACAATTCAGACGGCACAATTATAATACATCTGCGCCCGGTTGACAAGGGCAACCGGGGAATCTCTGCCGCGGGATTTCAGGCGGGCCGATCGGGGTGCGCAGCGCCCCGGCCCGGGTGCTGGGGATCTTGCTTTTTGCGCCGGGGTCCCCTATAATGAGGACAAATAGGGCGCGGGCAGGGAACCAGGCCCCGCCTGTCGGGAGGTACGAATCTCATGATGATTGCAGCAGCGCTCTCCGGGCCGTCTCCGGACGCCCCCGTCGCCCCCACCTACGAGGCCGCCCGGTGCGTCCTCATCGCCGACACCGGGGCCCTGGATCGGGGCCGCTACGTCACCGCAGACATCCCCCGGGAGCTGCGGCAGGCGGAGGTGGAGGTCCTGTTCTGCGGCGATATCCACAGCAGGGAGCAGTTCGAGCAGATCGCCGGGTACAATATCACCCGCTACCACGCCGCCGGGCTCACGGCCGCCGAGGCCGTCCGGGCTATGGACCAGTACCGCCTGGCGCTCATCCGGGACTACGTGGGGGGCACGGGCTGCGCCAGCCACGAGGGCGGCCCGTGCAACTGCGGCGTGGACTGAGGAAAGCCCCCCGCCTGCCGGATCCGATCCTCCACCCGCCGCGCATCCGCATAGCGCCGCCGTGCGGCGGCCAGAGCGGCCGGGGCCCCTGCAAAGCGGGCCTCCAGCCCGGCAAAGCGGTCCGCCAGCGCCACCCGGCGGGTCCCCCAGGTGATTTTGTCGGCATAGTAGACCAGACTGCGCGCGTCCAGCCGGTCCGCCGCCCCGGGCGGCAGGGTCATATGGGCCTGCGCGACGGCCGCCGGCGCCGGACAGTCCAGCATACGAAGCAGCTCCGCCCCCGCCCGGTCGTGGCGGGGGCTTTTTTTGGCGATGTCGTGGAGCAGCGCCCCCGCCAGCACCAGCCGGGTGCTGAGCCGTCCGCCCTCCGCGTTGACCGCTTCGGCCAGCGCTAGGGCGGTCCGCGCCACCGCCTCACAGTGGCGCACCACCTCCGGGGGCGTGCCCGCCCAGGCCAGCAGGTCCATACAGAGAGCCCGATCCGGGATCCCCCGGACCCGGCGGTAGTCCAGCAGCCGCTGAAAATCCGCCGGGGTGTCGGCGTCCAGCAGCAGGCCGGGGTCGGGGAGATCGGCATGCTCCCGGGGACCGGAGAAGGCGTCCAGCGCCCCCCGCAGGCCCCCTGCGCCGCTCCAGGCCAGCGCGTGGGCTATGCAGGCCGGGCTCAGCAGCACCGGGTGCCCCCGCTCTCCCCGGAAGCGGGGGATCACAAGCTCCGCCCCCCGCGCCCGGCGCAGCTGCTCCATCGTGCGGACGCTGTGGGACCGGAACAGAGCCACGTCCCCGGGGAGCAGAAAAACCGCCCCGCAGTCCTGCGCCGCCCGCTCCAGCCCCAGCCGCACCGAGGCGAACATATCGGTCCGGGCGTAGTCCGGGTTGTGGACCTCCTCCGCCCCCAGGCGCGCCAGCAGGGGCCGCAGCTCCTCCGCCCGGTGCCCGGTGACCACATAGATCCGCTGGACGCCCCCGGCCCGCAGGGCCCGGATCCCCGTCTCCAGCAGGGGGACGCCCCCCACCGGAAGCAGGGGCTTCCAACGGCCCATCCGGACGGAGCGGCCCGCCGCCGTCAGGACGGCCCCCAGGGGGCGCTCAGCCCCCACGGCGGGCGGCCCGGCACTGGATCAGCTCGGCCGCAATGCTGACCGCGATCTCCTCCGGGGTCTGGGCTTGGATGTCCAGGCCGATGGGGGTATGGACCTGCTCCAGGGCGGTGCGGGGGATGCCCTGGGCCTCCAGTGCGGCGAACACCAGCCCCTTTTTCCGGCGGCTGCCGATCATGCCCACGTACCCCGCCCCCGTGCGCAGGGTCCATGCCAGACAGTTCAGGTCGTGGAGGTGGCCCCGGGTGGCGATGATCACCGAGTCGTCCCCGTTCAGCGTCCGGGCGGGGGGGTGGTCCAGATCGGGGAGCACCTCCACCGTGCAGCCCGGAAAGCGTCCGGCACTGGCGAACTCCGCCCGGTCGTCCAGCACCGTCACCCGGAAGCCCAGCCGGACGGCCAGCGCGGCGATCTCCCGGGAGACATGGCCCGCCCCGAAGATCAGCAGCTGCCCCCCGCCCCGGACAGGGAGGAGGTAGCCCTCGCCCCCTCCGGGCAGGGCGCGCAGGCCCTCCTGGCCCGCCTCCTCCGCAAAGGAGAGGGTCCAGGGGGCCGCGCCGTCCGGGCCCCACTGGATCGCCAGGGCCCCCCGGCCGCCGGAGAGGGCGGCGTCCCGGGCGGCGGCCAGCACCGGCAGATCCCCGGGGAGGACCCGCAGCACGATCATCCGCCCGGACCCGCCGCAGATCATGCCCGACTGGGCGGCGTCGGTGCTGGTGAGGTCAAAGGGGAGCATCGCGCCGCCCCCGGTCTCCAGCACCCGGAGTCCGGCCTCCACGGCCCGGGCCTCCAGAAGGCCGCCCCCCACGGTCCCGGCGATGGTCCGGTCCCCCCGGACCGCCATCATGGTCCCCGCGCCCCGGGGGGCCGGGCCATGGCGCTCCACAATCAGGGCCAGGGCCAGGGGGGTTCCGGCCTCCAGCCACGCGGCGCAGGTGTTCAGCAGCTTTTCCATGTGTGTTCCTCCCTTTGCGGGCCGGGCGCGCCGTTCCGGGGTCCCGGCCTCCACAGGATTTCGTCGATGGTCTCTGGCTCCAGTCCGTCCTCCGTGACCCGGAGGACGGAGACACCGCAGTAGTGCTGGGGAATGTCCAGCAGCGTCCCCAGCGGCCGGTGTAAGGCGGTACAGAGGATCGTGCGGTGGATCCCCGCGTGGCCCACCACCGCCAGATCCCCCCGGGTGGACGCCAGAAGGGCGGACAGGGCGGCCCAGGCGCGCGCTGCCGCCTGGGTGAAGCGCTCCCCGCCCGGCGGGGCGCAGTGGGCGATGTCCCGGCCCCGGGCCGCGTAGAGCTCCGGAAAGCGGGCGCGGACCTCCGCCCGGGGCAGGCCCTCCCAAGCCCCCAGATCGATCTCCTCCAGGCCGGGGACGGGGGTGGGCGAGGGGGTCAGAAAGCGGGCGGTCTCCACACAGCGCAGCAGCGGGGAGCAGTACACCGCCTCCGGAGGGAACGGCCGCAGATAGGCCCCCAGACGGCGGGCCTCCGCCCGGCCCCGGGGGGAGAGGGGCGGGTTCCCCTGACCCAGAAAGCGGGGGACTCCGTCCCCCTCCGGCTGGGCGTGCCGGATCAGATAGAGCCGCCGCATGGCCGTCCACCTCCCTCCCGCCGGATCAGCCGCTTGCAGCCCGGATGCAGCACCGGGCGATCCCCCGTCTGGAGGATCGCAATTCTCAGCTCCATCCCGCCGGGGACCAGGGAGCGGACGGCCTCCTCCACCTCCTGCGCGGAGAGGGGGGGCAGGACGTCCGGGTGCTCGGCCTCCAGGATGACGGTGCTCCCCGCCAGGGTGAGCCGGAAGTCGGCCAGACCGGCCAGGGGGAGCAGGGCCTCGTCCCACTCCGGCAGGGAGAGAGGCCCGCTCTCCCGCCGCCGGGGGGGCGACAGCCGCCGCAGGGGGGAGCCGCAGGGGCAGACCCCCGGCAGAATCCGGGCCTGGTCCCCGGTGCGCAGGCGGATCAGGGGCATGGCGGTCCGGGTCAGGGTGGTGATCACGATCTCGCCCTCCGTGCCGTCGGAGACGGGGCGGCCTCCCCCGTCCACAATCTCCGCCAGCAGGTCGTTCTCCCGGAGGTGGAGCCCCGCGTGGGCCGCGCAGTCCACCGCGCCCCCCAGTCCGGTCTCGGTCATGCCGTAGTGCTCGAAGACCTCGCAGCCCCAGAGGGCCCGCAGGCCGCTGCGGACGGCCTGTGTCACCGTGTCGGCGCTGAGGAGAACGGCCCGCACCCGGCAGGGGATGCGCTGTGCGGCGCAGTACTTCGCCAGGGCCAGCAGCTGCACCGGAAAGCCCACGAGGGTCTGGCACCCGGTCCGGCTCAGCAGCTCCGCCGCCGCCTGGTAGGAGGTCACGGGCCCGTGGGGGATGGACCGGGCGGGAATCCGTTCCAGCGCCGTGCCGATCAGCGCCCCCAGTCCCCCCGGCGTGCCACAGGGATAGCCGATGAGCATCTGATCCCCCGGCCGGACCAGGGTGGTCAGCCCGTGGTGGAAAAAGTCCACTGTCCGCTCCAGATCCGCTTCAGAGAAATAGATCCGCTTAGGCGCGCCGGTGGAGCCGCTGGTGGGCAGGGTGACGATGCGGGCGATCTCCCGCTGGGGTACGCAGACCAGCCCGGTCCCCTGGGCCCGCAGGTCCGCCGCCGCCGTCAGGGGCAGAGCGGCCAGGTCCTCCAGGCTGTCCACCCCGGCGGGCAGGCGGCTCCGGTAGAAGGGGCTCCGCCGGGCCCGGTCCAGAGTCTCGTTCAGCCGGTCCAGCTGCCAGCGGCGCAACGTCCCCCCCGTCTTAGCCGCGATCCAGGGCTCCAGCGGGGTGGGCCTCACGGCTGTGCCTCCCGGTGGAAGAGATTGCAGGCGCAGAAGGGGAGAATGCGGGCCCCGTCCTTCATCACATGGATGTAGCACTCCCGCAGCCGGGCCAGGTCGGCGGTCCAGGGGTCCATGAAGGCCATGCCGGATATGGCCAGGGTATACTGCCGGGACCGCTCCAGGAATTCGTCCAGGGATTCGGGCCTGCGCAGGCGCAGGCCGGGCCTGTCCGCCCGGCCGTCCCGGCCCCACTGGCGGGCCACATACCCCTGGGCCCGGGCGACGGCGGAGCGGCCGGGCTCCCCGCTCCCGCAGCAGCACCCCTGCCGGGGCTTGAGGGGGGAGAGGCCCCCGTCTGGCTCCAGCAGATAGGCCCCGTTGAAGGAGCAGTAGGGATTTTCCGCCGTCCCCGGCTTGAAGTGGGCGGCCTGCATCCGCCCGCCGGTCTGCGACTCCAGCAGGCGGAGTACGTCGGGAAGGGTGAGCCGGATCGGGTCCCGCCCTGCAGGCCAGCGGCCGAAGTAGCTCATAGGCTGGAAGTGGACTCCCCGCACGGCGGGCATCCGGGAGAGGGCGTAGCCCACAATCGCGCCGAGCTGACCGTCGTTGACGCCGGGGACCAGGGTGGGCACCAGCACCACCCCCAGCCCGGCGGCGGCGCAGGCCTCCACCGCCGCCCGCTTTTCCGCCAGCAGCGGCCGGCCCCGGAGGGCCGTATAGGCGGCGTCCTCCACGGCGTCAAACTGCAAAAACACGCAGTCCAGCCCGGCGTCCTTCAGCTGCGCCGCATAGTCCCCCTGGGCGGCCAGCCGCAGGCCGTTGGTGTTGAGCTGGAGATAGGGAAAGCCCTTGGCCTTTCCCAGGGCGATCACATCGCTCAGGTCGTCCCGGACGGTGGGCTCCCCGCCGGAGAGCTGGAGGTTGCACCGCCCGCTCTGATCCAGCACCGCGTCATACCACCGGTCCAGCTCCTCCAGGGTGGGATCGGCGGGGGCCTCCGGGCCGGAGGACGCGTAGCATACCGGGCAGCCCAGATTGCACCGCTGGGTGACCTCGAACAGCAGGCAGCAGGTGGGGCGGCGGTGGTCTCCGCACAGCCCGCAGGCCCGGGGGCAGTCCCCGGCCGCTTCGATGGATACCCCCTCCCGGGCGGCGGGGCCGCCCCAGGCCCCATAGGCGGGCGCGCCGTTCCAGATCAGGGTGGAGAATGGGCCGTGATCGGGACAGACGCGCTCCAAAAAGACCTGCCTCCCCCGCCGGACCCGGCGGGCGGGCAGGGTTTTGAGGCATACCGGACACAGGGCGGAGGTGGCGGCCAGGGTCTCCTCCAGCGGGCGCAGCTTGACGGTTTTCACAGGGCTTCCCCCTCCCGGCGGGCCCAGAGCAGGCAGTAGCCCGCCCGGGCGGCGCGAAATTCAGACATGGGGCGGCAGAGCAGTGCGGACAGATCCCCGCCGTCCAGCAGCAGCTGGCCTGCGAACTCCCCCAGGGCCCGGGTGTGGTCCTCAAAGGCCAGAATGCGCAGGCCGCAGGCGGCCAGCAGGGCCTCCAGCCCCGGGCGGGTGCGGAGCGCCGGGGCCCGGCGAAGGTCCTCCGTCCCCCGGGCGTAGAGATCGGCGAGGAGGAGCCGGCCGCCGGGCCGGAGCAGGGGGACGCAGCCCGCCAGGACGGCGGGAGCGTCCATGGCGGAGAGGGCGCACTCCATCAAAAGGGCGTCCATGGAGCCGGGCGGGAAGGGAGGCCGGGCCCCGTCCCCCACGGCCAGCGGGAGATCGGGCCGCCGGGCCAGCCCCCGGGCGATCAGCGGAGCGCTCCTGTCCAGTCCGAGGGCCTCGTACCCCCGATCCCGGAGCAGGGCGCAGGAGTCCCCCATTCCGCAGCCCACGTCCAGAATCCGGGCCCCCGCAGGGAGCCCGGATTCCTCCAGCAGATGCCCGGTCAGAGCGTCTCCGCCGGGGCGGAGCCGCCCCCGCCAGCCGGAACGCTCGTAGGGATTTTCGCCCATGCTCACAGGAGATCCGCGTCGTCCAGGAGCTCCAGGCAGTAATCCACCGTCTCACGGATGAATTCCAGGCAGAGGGCGGGATTTTTGGCCCCCTCGCCCACCAGCTCCCGGCAGGAGGCCGCGCCGAAGCGGCCGGTGAACCACTCGTCCAGCTCCCGGCACCATCCGGCCAGCGTCTCCTTGGAGGGGGCGTAGAGGGCCAGAGCGCAGGCCGCGCCGGTGAGGCACCCGCAGGTATGCTGGCAGAGCATCCCATAGGACAGGCCGCCCATGGCGGCGATCAGGGCCTCGCCCTCCTCTCCCCGGGGCTCCAGCCCCACCAGCTTCATCACGGTCTGGGAGCAGGAGAGCCCCGCCAGCTTGCAGGTCAGAATGCGGTCGGAACAGTCGTCCATGGGACCATGCCTCCTTTGTGGGTGAAGGTCAGAATACCGGCGGCGATCAGGGCATTTTGAGCACCGCTTTAATGACCTTGCCGCTCTTGGTGTCGGCAAAGGCCTGGTTGATCGCCTGAAAATCGTAGAACCGGATCAGGCGGTCGAAGGGAAAGCGGCCCTTCCGGTAGTAGCTGAGCAGCTTGGGAATAAAGACCTGGGGGACGGAGAGGCCCTCCACCAGTCCGGCCAGGGTCTTGGCCTTCCCCATGAGCTCCGACTCCACGTGGATGGTCAGCTCCTGGGTGGCCCCCAAAATGACGCAGGTGCCGCCGGAGCGGGTGCAGTTGAGGGACTGCCGCACACAGGCGCCGCTGCCGGTGCAGTCCACGGCGTAGTGGGTCCCCAGCCCGCCGGTGAGGGCACGGACGGCCTCCGGGACATCGGGGACCTGCCCGGCGTGGACGGTGTGCGTGGCCCCCAGCTCCAGGGCCAGGGTCAGACGGGACTCCACCACGTCGCAGGCGATGATGGTGCTGCACCCGGCGAGTTTGGCCGCCATGACGGCGCTCAGGCCCACCGCGCCGCAGCCGGTCACCACCAGGGAGGAATCGGCCTCCGGGCGGAGGTAGTTGAAAATCGCGCCCGCCCCGGTCTGGATCCCGCAGCCCAGGGGGCCGATCAGCTCCAGCGGCACGTCCTCCGGCGCGTGGATCAGGCTGTTCTGGTGAACCACTGCATGGGTGGCGAAAGCGGCCTGACCGAAGAAGGAGGAGACCTCCCGCCCCCGGTAGCGCAGCCGCCTGGAGCCGTCGTGCATAACGCCGCTGAAGTTCAGCGGGTAGTTCTCCTGACAGGCGTAGGGCTTCCCGGCGCGGCAGGCCTCGCAGCGGCCGCAGTACCCATAGGAGAAGCCCACCCGGTCCCCCGGCCGGAAGTCCGAGACCCCCTCGCCCACCTGCTCCACCACGCCGCAGCCCTCGTGGCCGAGCACGGCGGGCAGGGGAACGGGAATCACCTGATTGCGGGCCACGTCGTCGGTGTGGCATACGCCGCAGGCCGTCACCTTGACCAGAACCTCCCCGAATTGGGGGGGATCCAGCTCCAGATCCACCATTTGAAAATCTTGCCCCTTTTCCTCAATCAGGGCAGCTTGAATATTCATGAGAAAAAACCTCCTGCTATGCCGCAAAAGCGCCAGATGCCGGTGTGCATGCGGCGCTTTTGCGGCGGAAATGCGGGGGCGTCCGCTCAGGCGGGGCCCGCGCGGTATGTTAGAGATCGATTTCGCCCCGCTCCGCCTGTTTGCGGTAGGCGATGACGCCCCAGATGCCCAGGATCACCATCACGGCGATGAGATAGCAGGCGACAAAAATAACCATGTTCAGTCCTCCTTGTTCCGGCCCCGGCTGGTCAGCTTGTAGATGCCGATCCAGACCAGGTTCATCACCACGGCCAGGGCCAAGGATTGGATGATGCTGGCATATGCCCAATTCATAGGATTACCTCCTTAACACTATATCCCAAACAGAATGCGAAGTCAACCGGGGAGCCGCTGTCCGGCCTCCTGTTCCTTGATCTGCCGCAAAAGGCTCTTCTCGCCGGGCAGGATCAGGTTGAGAATGAAGCCCAGTCCCACCGTCACCACAAAGACGGGGTAGAAGCTGAGGCTGAACTGGGGCGGGCACCAGGAGGGACAGGCAAAGGTCCACCAGAAGTTGACCGCCAGCGAGGCGAAGAGGTTGATCCAGGCCGCCGTGCGGTTGACCTTCCACACCATGCCGATGAGGTAGCAGATGAAGATGGGCAGGCTGAGGGAGAAGCACCAGAAGAAGAGCTGGATGACCACCTCCACCTTCAGGGCGGGGATGGCGGCGGCCAGGGTGACGATGAGGCAGACGATGCGGCTGGTCCACAGCTGCTTCTTGGGGCTGGCGGGCGTCTTGCGGCAGGGGTCGATCAGGTCCTCGCAGACCACGTGGGAGATGGCCATGACCATGCCGCTGCCCGTGGACAGCAGGGCGCACAGCAGGGCCACCATCAGAATGCCCACCACCACGGGGGGCAGGTAGTGCAGGGCCAGGTTGGGCAGCATCAGCAGGGTGTCGGAGCCCGTAATCTCGGGCAGGGCGGTAGCCACCACGCCCATGATGACGAAGGGGATGCAGGCCATGACGTTGATGACGCCGCCGGGCAGGGCGCCCTTGCGGATGGCTTTCGTGTCCTTGGCGCCCAGCATGGGCTGGTACATGGCGTGCTCGCTGGAGACGGAGAAGATACAGAGGATGATACAGGGGATCATCTGGCCCCAGACGATGTCGGGGGAGATGTGGAACAGGTTGGTGCGCCACTCCTCGCCCACCGAGGCGTAGAGATCAAAGATGCCCTGATAGCCGCCGGGGAGCTGGGTGCCCAGGTAGAACACCGCGAAGAAGCTGCCGCCGATGAGCATGGCCGCGTTGATGATGTTCATATAGGAGGCCTGGAGCATCCCGGCGAACCAGATGTACACAATGAAGAGGGCCGCGGCGATGAAGACGCAGGGGATGAAGGCCAGCTTGCCGCCGCCCAGGCAGTAGACCACGGTGGCAGAGCCCAGCAGCTCGGACATGGTGATGCCCAGCCAGCCCGCAGGGGCCACGCAGGAGTTCCAGATCTTGGCCTTGGGGCCGAAGACCTTGCCCAGGGCCTGGGGGAAGGTCTGGACCTTCAGCTTGCGGAACATGGGGCCGAACCACAGCAGGAAGATGGGGACCATCAGGCCGCCGGAGAAGATGCCCCACCAGGCCGCGCCCATGCCCATGGTGGCCGAGGCCTGCCACAGGGAGCTGGTATGCCCGCCGCCCAGCGGGGCCAGGGTGAAGGTACACATGACGGCCACCCAGCCCATCTGCCCGGAGGCGGTGAAGAATTCGGAGCTGTTGTCCCCCAGCTTTTTCCGGGCCCGCAGGCCGAAAAAGACGCTGAAAAAGCCGAAGTAGACGATTGCGATGATAATCGGTATCATAGTTGTTTTCTCCCTCCCTTTGGAGCTGCCTCAGTCCGGGCGGCGCACACAGCCGCCGGAGGAGACAGGCTCCAGCTGTCAATCGGAGCGGTGAATCCGTCCGGGCCTCCGCCGGGGGTGCTCTTCCCTCCTCTCTCCGGCGATTGGAAGCCGCGCAAATGCCGTCCGCTCATACGGCCTTATGCACCAAACGCTGCATTTCGCACCGGCAGGATGTGGCGGTTTTTATGCAAAAGGTGCAAGATGTTTCGGTTTTGATTGACGGCTCTTGTATAAATGATATTATACTATAGTCGTTTTTAAAAAGATAATGAATGTTTTCTATGCCAAAAATGCGCGCCGCGTATGGAAAAGAGGGAGGGGGAGCGCCGTGCCGGTCAACTTCGAGTATTTTAAGGTGTTTTACTATGTGGCCAAATACCGCTGCATTACCCAGGCGGCCGAGGCGCTGTCCCTGACCCAGCCCAGCGTCACCCGCTCCATCCAGAGCCTGGAGGCCCAGCTGGGGTGCAGCCTCTTCCACCGCTCGAAAAAGGGCGTCACCCTCACCAACGAGGGCCAGATGATTTTTCAGCGCATCTTCACCGCCTGCGACCTGATGTTCTCCGCCGAGGAGGAGCTGGAGCAGCTCAAGCACACCAGCACCGGCATTGTCCGCATCGGCACGGACGATCTGGACATCCGGCAGGACTACATGCTGGCGCTGGCGGAGCGGTTCCGGGCGCAGTATCCTGAGGTCAAGCTGCGCATTGTCCAGCGGGACGGGGCCGAGCTGACCGAGGCCCTGGAGGCCGGGACGCTGGACTTCTGCATCCTGGCCGACGCCTCCACGGGCCAGGCGGAGGAGTTTACCCCCGATCTGGAGTACCAGGTGCTGAATGAGTACCAGGACGTGGTCATCGTGGGGGAGGCATACGCCCATCTGGCCGGACGGGAGATCACGCTCCGGGAGCTGGCCCCCTATCCGCTGATCGTCTGGGTGCCCGGAACGGCCAGCCGCCGGTTTTTTGAGGAACTCTACCGGCGGCACGGGCTGGTCATGGCCCCCGCCGTGGAGACGGCGAATATCGCCTTTCAGATGCTGCTGACCGAGCGGGGATTCGGCTATAGCTTTGTCCCCCGGCACTGCGCGGAGGAGAAGATCCGCCAGGGGCGCCTCTTCCCGCTCAGGCTGGCCAACTGCCCGCTGAGCCGCCGCCTGCTGCTGCTCACCAGCAAGACCCGGCCCCTCAGCCTCACCGCCCAGAAGTTTCTCCGCCTGCTGCGGCAGGCGGGCGGCGAAGGGGCCCCGTGGCCGGAATATAGTTGAAGCGGTTGAGAAGCGGGAAAAGGAGGCGAGGGAAAACGGCGTGTGGCCAGGCGGAGGACGCAGGCGGGCTGACGCCCGCCAAGGACAACAACGCAGTCCACACGCGGCTTTCCCCGCCGAACTTTACCGGTTCTCAGCCGCTTCGACTCTAGCATAAGAGCGCGCCTCCCAAACAAAGCAGGCCGCCCCGGATCGTCTGATCCGGGGCGGCCTGCTTTGTGTCAGAGGAACATCCGCAGCCGGGCGGTCTGGAAGGCGGCGATGGCGGCGATATGGCGGGAGACGGCCGCTTCGGCTCCGGCGGGATCGCCGGCCTCAATGGCGTCGTAGATGGCGCGGTGCTCCTGAATAAAGGACTGAGTGTGGGAGGTGTCGTACACCGAGAGCTGGGAGAGCCGCCGGGTCTGGACCAGGATAGCCTTGGCCTGCTCCTCGATCCGGGGGCTGCGTGCGAACTCCACCAGCAGGGTGTGGAACTGGAGGTCCTGATCGGCCGCCAGCCCGGCGCTGCCCGCCTGGTAGGCCTGCGCGTGGTCCTCCAGGCAGCGGGCCAGGACGGCCAGATCCCCGCCGCTCATGCGCTGGATGCACAGCCGGACCGCCATGCGCTCCAGGGCCTCCTTGAGCTCGTAGAGCTCCAGGGCGTCCGAGGCGGTCAGCCGGGTCACAAAGACCCCCCGGCCCGGGTGGGACTCCACCAGTCCCTCGCTGGAGAGGCGGCGCAGGGCCTCCCGCACCGGGGTGCGGCTGATCCCCAGCATCTCACACAGCTCCCGCTCCACCAGCAGCTTTTCCGGCGGAAAGACGCCGGAGATAATGGCGTTTTTCAGGTGATCGTAGGCATAGGCCTGCTTATAGGTGCCCGAAACCCGCGGGGAATCGGGGACGCCCTCCGTATGCCCCGCCGCCCGGCTGGGGCCGTTCTGCTCCCTCAATGGCTCTCGTCCTCTCTTGCGTTGCTTTGCGGCTATTATATCAAAGCGGACGCGGGACGGCAAGGGCTTTTGCGGGCGCGGGGCGGTCAGCTCTTAAAATACAGGGGGCTGCACTTGGCGATCTCGTCCTTGACGATGCCGTCCACCTGGGGGTAGATGGAGCCGATGCCGCCGTAGGTGATGCAGGGGATGAAGTACCCGCCGGGGCCGTACTCGGCGCAGACCCGGCGCACCTCCGCCCGGATCACGTCCTCAGTGGCGTACACGGTGTCCACCAGGGCCACGTTGACGCCGCCCATCAGGGTCATCTTCCCCTTGAGGCGCGCCTGGAGGGCGGGGATGTCGTTCTCGGGCAGGCAGCCCTGCCACACGTCGATGTGGGCCTCGGGCATATCCTCGACAATGTCGGCGCAGTGGGAGTCGGCGTGGTGCATGACCAGCACGCCCCGGGACTTGATGTAGCCGTAGAGCTCGGTATAGAGGGGCTTGAAGAACTCCCGCCACACGTCGGGGCTCATGAACAGGCGGATCTTCTCCCCCCAGTCGTCGTGGGACAGGATGATGTCGGGGTGGATGCGGTCGATGAGGATCTTGGCGTACTCCAGCTTGTACTCCAGGAGCAGCTGGAGGAGCTCCTGGCAGGACTCGGGCTCCATCAGCAGGTTGCACAGGGTGTCCTCAAAGCCCATCAGGTAGTGCATGCGCTCAAAGAGGCCGGTCTCCATAAATCCCATGACCAGCTTTTCGTTCCGGTCCACGGCGTTGACCCGCTCCAGGACCGGGGCCCACAGCTCATCCTTGTCCGCCGGGGAGAGGTCGGGCTTTTTCACATAGTCCCGCCACGCGGTGATGTCGGGCAGGGCCTTGCAGCCGTCGGTCACATGGGGCATGGCGAAATTCTGGTCCTCGGGGAACATGACATAGGTGCCGAAGATATCGTGGAGGTGGGTGCCTTTTTTCCGCACGCCGCCCCGGGTGTGGACGATCAGGGGGTCGTCGCCGATGAGCTCGAAGGGCTCCCACTCGTTGACGAAGCGGTCCGGGTGGTCGCCGGACAGGGTCCGCAGAAAGTTCTCGCGCTCGGTATACATGGCAGTCATTCCTTTCCCGTTTGTTTGCAGAGGCGGACGGCGCCGGGCCGCCCGGGCTCTCGTTACTGGCTCTTCTTATACTGCATCGGGGAGATCCCCGTGACGCGCTTGAAGGTCTTGGAGAAGTGCTTGGGCTCCCAGAAGCCCACCTTGACCGCAATGTTGGAGATGGAGTCGTCGGTCTCCTTGAGCAGGACCTTGGCCCGGTCGATGCGGTAGTGGATGATGAACTTGATGGGGCTGGTCCCCAGCTCCTTTTTGAACAGCTGGCTCAGATAGACGCTGCTGATGTTGAGATGCTGGGCCAGGGTGAGCAGGGAGATGTCCTCGGCGTAGTTTTTCTGGATATATTTGACCGCCTTGGCCACCAGGGGGTTTTTGACGGTGGCCACGCCGGTCTGGGCGTTGGTCTGGAGATGCTGGATGGCGGTAAGCAGGTTGCCGCACTCGATCTCGATGTTGGAGTGCTGGAGATTGACGGTCCGGGGGATCCGGATGGGCGCCGGGGCCTGGAACCGCTCCGTGAGCTTTTCATAGAGGAAGGAGTTGACGTTGGACATGCAGTAGAAAAACAGGTCGTAATCCATGCTGGGCTTGACGACCCGGAGAAAGAGCTGCTGGACCAGCTCCGGCAGATCGGGGCTGCCGGTCTCGTAGGTGATGAGGCGCTGGATCTGTGCCAGAAGCTGGTTGACCTGCCCGGGCTTGGGCGGCCGGGTCAGGGACTGGATCAGCCGGGCGGTGATGAGCTCGGCGTCCCGGCAGAAGAAGTTGTACCGGCGCAGCTCGTTGATGGACTCAAAGGCCTCCCGGGCCCCCTCCACGCCCTTGAAGTGGCCGCTCATGTAGCGGGCGGCGTCGGCGGTGCCCATGGCGTAGGTCAGCCCGCCGGCGATCTGGCGGACCTCCTCCTGGCTGGCCGGCGCGTTGATCAGGGCGCACAGCCGCCGGGGATCGCTGTAAAAGACCTCGCCGCCCCGGTGGGCGTCCAGGACCTCCTGGCACTCCCGCTGGAGCAGGGCCCCGATGAAATTATAGACGTCCTTCAGCTGCCGGTGGTGGGAGTAATCCAGCCCCTTGGCGTCCCGCAGGAACCAGACATAGAGGTAGTAGCCGCCCTCCGCCAGCCGCAGCTCCGCCGTGCGGCGGTAGGCGGCGATCTCCCGCCGGTCCCCGCCCCGGAGCAGGTCGGTCAGAAATTCCGACTTCTCCAGCTGGAGGATCCGGGGCTGCACGGTCCCCTCCGTCCGGGCCGAGATCTGGGTATACTCGCTGGAGAAATTGTAGATAAAGGGGAACTGATCGGAGAAAAACTGATAAAAGAGGCTGCACAGCTCCTCTCGTCGCCGTCCGCAGTTGGACACGGCGAAGAAAACGGTGTCCTCCGCATAGACATAGAAGACCAGGACGGTGGGCAGATCCTCGTAGTTTTCAAAGCTGAGGAACAGGTCCTGCACCCGGTAGACCGGGTTGGTGATCCGCATGATGATGTCCGCGCCATAGGCCATCGCGTTGGCGAAGCAGTCCTCATAGGAGGAGGCGGTTTTAATGATGTTGTAGGTCTCGCCGTGGTTCAGCTGACTGAACTCGATGTCGCCCAAATAAGTGACCAGCCGAAGCGCCAAGGGCTCTCGCCACCTTCCGCCGTTCTTTGCCGCAGGGGAATTTGCTTCTATACGCATACAATAATGTATACAATTTTATAGATTGAAAATCACTATAGCACAACTGTTGAGATTTGTACAGCGTAAACTGTGAAGTTTGGAGATTTGTACAGCGGGATATGAAAAAAATGGAATTTCGAGCGGAAGGCACCATAACTAATTGCACCAATAGAACAAAAAAAGGCCCCTTTTTCACGGACGGTTCATGTATACTGCTTAGTACAGAAAGCCGGGCCCCTATCAACGGGGCGCTCCGGCCACCCGGCTGTCATCTATTTTGAACATTAGGGGGGAGGCGGACATTTCAACATGTCTGACTACGAGTATGAAGTAGAAATGCACCATATATGCAAGAGCTTCAGCGGCGTCAAGGCCCTTCAGGACGCAGAATTCTGCGTCCGCCACGGGGAAATTCACGCGCTGATGGGCGAAAATGGTGCAGGCAAGTCCACGCTGATCCGGTGTCTCTCGGGCGTGGGTCCGGCGGACAGCGGAGAGATCAAGCTCAAGGGGAAGCCTGTACATATTGCCAACCCCAAGGACGGGATTCTCAACGGCATCTCGGTCATTTACCAGGAGTTCGCCCTGGTGCAGCACCTGACGGTGGCGGAAAATATCCTGCTGGACGACTTCCGGGACGGCAAGCCCATCATCAACTGGTCCCAGATGCGGGCCAAGGCCAAGCAGTGCCTGGAGGACCTGGGCTTCGGCCACATCAACGTGAACACGGTGGTGCGGGACCTGAGCGTGGCCTACCAGCAGGTGGTGGAGATCTGCAAGGCCCTGATCCGCAACGCCTCGGTGCTGGTGCTCGACGAGCCCACCGCCGTGATGACCACCAAGGAGGTGGAGCAGCTCTTCGTGCTGATCAACCGCCTGCGGGACAAGGGCGTGTCCATCGTCTACGTCTCCCACCGGCTGGACGAGATCTTCCGGATCTCCGACCGGATCACCGTTCTGAAGGACGGCCAGTACGTGGGCACCGTCAACACCAAGGAGATCGACCGCAACCAGCTGGTGGCCATGATGATCGGCCGGGATATGGCCACCTTCTTCCCGCCCCGTACCCCCGACATCGGCGAGGTGGTCTTCAAGGCCGAGCACATCAAGTCCGGCATGGCCGTGAAGGACATCTCCTTCGAGGTCCGGGAGGGCGAGGTACTGGGGCTCAGCGGCCTGGTAGGCGCGGGACGGACCGAGGCCGTGCGGGCCATCCTGGGCGTGGATAAGCTGGAGGGGGGCACCGTCACCCTGCGGGGCGAGCAGATCCATCTGCGCTCCACCAAGGACGCCTATGCCCACGGCATCGGCTTTCTGCCGGAGGACCGGAAAAACCAGGGCGTGCTGCTCCGCCGCCCCATCTACCAGAACATCACCCTGTCCTGCCAGAAGAAGATCGCCCCCTTCGGCTGGATCTTCAAGAGCAAGGAGACCCCCATCGTGGACAAATACGTCAAGGAGGTCACCATCAAGACCGCCTCGGTGAACAACGACGTGGACTCCCTCTCCGGCGGCAACCAGCAGAAGGTCGCCATCGCCAAGATCCTGGCCACCGACTCCAAGATCGTCTTCCTGGATGAGCCCACCCGCGGCGTGGACGTGGGCGCCAAGGTGGAGATCTTCAAGATCATCAACGAGCTGGTGGCCAAGCGGTACGCCGTGGTGATGATCTCCTCTGAGATGGCCGAGATCATCGGCATGTGCGACCGGGCCGTCGTGATCCGCGAGGGCCGCAGCGTTGGAGAGCTCCAGCGGGATGAGCTCTCCGAGATGAACATCATTCAATATGCGATGGGGGTAAAGGAACAATGAAGGTAAAAGAAAAGAACACTGCCGCGCCGGAGAGCACCCTGGCCGCCTCCCGCGGGACCCAGAAGCTGACGGTCAGCGGCTTTTTGATGAAATACAACTGTATCATCATCTTTATCGCGCTCTTTATTGTGGCGTCCTGCATCTCTCCCATGTTCTGCACACCCACCAACATCTTCACCACCCTGCGCCAGCAGGTTCCGTACATCATCATCGGCATGAGCATGCTGATCATCATCATCACCGGCGGCATTGACCTGGGCGCGGCCTCGGTGGCCGGCGTGTCCAGCATTGTCACCGCCTACGCCATGATCAACTGGGGCATGTCCGGCGGCGGCATCGGTACTGTGGGCGCGGTGCTGCTGGGCGTGCTGATGGGCGCCATCTTCGGCGCAGTCAACGGCTTTTTGATTGCCCGGCTCCGGATGCCGGCTTTCATCGTCACCCTGGCCACCATGACGGCCGGCGAGGGCATCTGCTACATCATCACCAAGGGCAACACCCTGATGCTGGACTCCAAGACCGAGGGCTACAAGGAGCTGGTGGGCTTCTCGGTCAACTCCATCGGCCCTGTGCCCGTGGCGGTCATCTTCGCCGCCGTGGTGGTCGCCATCTTCTTCTTCCTGATGAAGTACACCACTTTCGGCCGGATGGTCTATGCCATCGGCTCCAATGAGTCCGCCGTGCAGCTGGCCGGCATCAACTCCAAGAAGTACCTCTTCCTGGTCTACCTCATCGGCGGTATCCTCTGCGGCATCGCCGGCGTGGTGATCACCTCCCGCTCCGGCAACGCCTCCGCCCTGACTGCCGGCGTGGACTACCCCATGACTACCATTGCGGGCGTGGTCATCGGCGGCGCCAGCCTGGCCGGCGGCGAGGGCTCGGTGCTCCTCAGCGTGGTCGGCATCCTGATTATGGCCGTTATCGGCAACATCATGAACCTGGTGAACGTGGCCTCCTACCCCCAGATGGTGGTCAAGGCCGCCGTCATCATCCTGGCCGTCCTGCTTAAGAGCGTCACCAGCAAGAAGCACCACTAAGCGCCACGGAGCCCTGGCTCCGCCCCCCCTGTTATTCCGCGCGGCACCGCGCTGAATAGAAACCAAATACGAACTACTAGGAGGAAGGAAACAATGAAGAAAACCGCAAGAATTCTGGCCCTGCTCCTGGCAGCCGCCATGCTGGTTGCCCTGTGTGCCTGCAACAGCGGCGGTCAGCCCGGCGGCGGCGCCCCCGACACGCCCCCCGCCGACACCACCACCCCCGACGCGCCCCCTGCCGATACCACCGAGCCCGGCGGCGGCGACACCAGCGGCATGAGCGCCCTGGATCAGCTGCTGGCCATGGAGGATAAGCTCCCTCTGGGCGGCCTCCAGGCGGCCCATCTGGACAGCCGCGCCAGCGTCAACAAGGCTCTGCCCGTGAACAAGACCAACGACGACAAGATCGTCATCGGCTTCGCCGGGGCCTCCCAGGGCTCCACCTTCTTCACCGAGATGTACAACTCCGCCCAGCAGAAGTGCGACGAGTACGGCTATGAGCTGCGCTATCAGAACGCCAACTTCGACCTGAACGCCCAGCAGACCCACATCGACACCTATCTGACCCAGGGCGTGGACTTCCTGGTCATCAACGCGGTCGATATCGACGCCAATGTGGTCTACTATCAGCGCGCCGTGGAGCAGGGCATCCCCGTCATCACCTGCGGCCCCACCGCCGCCCAGCCCGACTACCCCATCGTCACCACCATCCTGTCCGGCTCCTTTGAGTCCGGCTACGCTGTGGGCCAGTACTTGGCCGAGAAGCTCTACGACGAGATGGGCGACCACGCCATGAAGGTGGGCTTCGTCATCAGCCGCGCCGGTGACGCCGACTCCAACTCCCGCCCCTGCGGCTTCGTCTCCGGTTACCTGGAGAAGCATGCCGAGCTCTCCGGCAACCCCTATCCCGGCAAGTGGGAGGCCACTCTGGACGGCTACAAGGCCTGGACCACCGCCCGTAACAACGGCTCCTACACCGTGGACGGCGTGCTGGACCTGGTGGGCTATGTGGCCGCCGGCGGCACCGACGCCAACTCCGCCCAGACCGCTGCTGCCGACCTGATCACCGCTCACCCCGACATGGAGGCCGTGATGTGCGAGACCGACTCCCTGGGCCCGGGCGTCCTGCAGGAGCTGGAGCAGCACAACATGAAGCCCGGCGAGGACATCTACGTGTTCTGCGGCGCCGATGCCGCCAACTACACCCTGGAGTACATCAAGGAGGGCAAGATGCTGGCCGTGGCCTCCAACTCCCCCTACTATTCCGGCGGCGGCGCCATCGACCTCATCCACATGATCCTGGACGGCTATGACGCCAACGACCTGCCCGTCAACTCCTTCACCCCCACCTACTGCGTCAACGTGGACAACATCGACGAGTACTACTCCCCCGACCAGGAGTTCGCCCCCGCCGCCGAGTGGAACATCCAGACCGTGGACGAGTACAACGCCGCCCACGCCAACGACTGAGCGTCCCCGTACCGATCCGACTAACCAGACAGGAGCTGACCTATGAGAGCAGTTGTACAGGAGGACGTGGGCCGGCTGGTGTGCCGGGAGGTCCCGGAGCCGGAGCCGCGGCGGGACGAGGTCAAGATTAAGGTCGCCTGCTGCGGCGTCTGCGGGTCCGATATCCACGCCTACCAGGGGGTTATCCCCATGGAGACCAAGCCCTTTATACCGGGTCATGAGTTTACGGGCACCGTGTGCGCCGTGGGCAGCGAGGTCACCCGCTTCCAGGTGGGGGACCGGGTCACCGCCCAGCCCTTCCGTACCGCAGACAGTCTCTGCATTGTAGGCGTCCACTGCGACGGCGCTATGGCGGAGTATGTCTGCATGGAGGAGAAGTACACCTTCCGCCTCCCCGACTCCATCAGCTTCGAGGACGGGACTCTGATTGAGCCCGCCTGTGTGTCCGGCCATGCGGTCCTGGACTACGCCGATCTGCGCCCCGCCGATGACGTCGCCGTCATCGGTGCGGGGGCCATCGGTATGATGGCCGCCCTGGTGGCCCGCGCCGGCGGAGCCCGGGTGTTCCTCATCGGCCGCACCACCAGCGCCGGCCGGCTGGCTCTCGGGAAGGCGCTGGGCATTCCGGAGATCCTTATGAGCGACCGGGACGACGTGCGTCAGACGATCCTGGAGCGCACCAATGGGCGGGGCGTCCGGGTCTGCTTCGAGACCGGCGGCTCCGAGCAGAGCATCGCCCAGGCGGTCTCCCTGGTGGCCCGGGGGGGCAAGCTCATCGAGCTGGCCCTCACCGCCCCCGGCGGCGTCCACCTCGGCAGCTTTGGCGACATCGTACAGAAGGAGATCACCGTCCAGGGCTCCAACTGCAGCCTGTGGGAGAACTGGCCCCGGATCATCGACATGCTGGACCGCGGGCAGCTCCGCTTCGACGGCCTGATCACCCGGAAGTACAGCCTGGAGGCGTGCGAGGCGGCTTTCCGCACCCGCGGCATGAAGAACCTGATCTGCCCCTGAACCGCAATCCTGCGTCCGTAACCCCAAATTACAGAGAGAAGGAGCGCTGTGAACGATGAAAACGTACCACGCAGCCCTGTCCCTTCTGCTGGCAGGCGTGCTGGCGCTGAGCCTGACCGCCTGCGGCGGAGGCAGTGAACCCCCTTCCTCCGGCGGTACCGGCGCACCTCCTGCCGGCACTGCGCCCGCCGATCCCGCCGCCCCCACCCCCGATGCCCCCGGCGCGTCCGGCGGCGCGGCGGAGTCGGCGTTGGATATCCTGCTCTCCAAGGAGGATAAGCTCCCCCTGGGCGGCCTTCAGGCGGCCCACCTGGAGAGCCGTGCGGACATCGACAAGGGACTGCCCATGTCCAAGACCAACGACGACGACATCACCATCGGCTGGGCCAGCGTCTCCCTGGCCTCCACCTACTTCACCGAGCTGTACGACTCCGCCCAGGCCAAGTGCGACGAGTACGGCTATACCCTCCACTACCAGAACTGCAACTTTGACCTGAACACCCAGATGACCCAGATTGACACCTTCCTCACCCAGGGGGTGGATTTCCTGGTGGTCAACGCTGTGGATATCGACGCCACGCTGGTCTACTACCAGCAGGCAGTCAGCCAGGGCATTCCGGTCATTCTGCTGGGCCCCACCACGGCCAACGCGGAGTACCCCATCGTCACCGCCATCCTCTCCTCCAGCTTTGAGGCCGGCTACGCGGTGGGCGAGTATGTGGCCGAAAAGCTCTACGACGAGCTGAACGGAGCGCCCATGGAGGTGGGCTTCGTTATCAGCCGCGCCGGCGACGGCCTTTCCAACAGCCGCCCCTGCGGGTTCATCAGCGGCTATCTGGTCAAAAAGGCCGAGCTGGACGGCAACCCCTATCCCTCCCGGTGGGACGGCGTGCTGGACGGCTACAACATCTGGATTGAACTGCGGGATCAGGGCTCCGCCCAGATTGACGGGACGATGGACCTGGTGGGCTATGTGGCTGCGGGCGGTACGGATACCAGCTCCGGCCAGCAGGTGGCCGCCGACCTCATCACTGGCCACCCCACCATGGATATGGTCTTTGTGGAGACCGACTCTCTGTCCCCCGGCGTGCTCCAAGAGCTGGAGCTGCACAATCTGACGCCCGGCGAGGATGTGTACGTCTGCTGCGCCGCCGACGGCGCCAAGTACGTTTTGGAGTACATCATGGAGGGCAAAATGCTGGCCACCGGCACCAATGTGCCCTACTACGCGGGCGGCGGCATCATCGACATCATCCACGATATTCTGGACGGGTATGACGCCAACAATCTCCCCGCCAATGTGTTCACTCCCACCGGCTGTATCAATGTGGACAACGTGGAGGACTATTACGATCCCAACGAGGAGTTCCCGCCCCAGGCCCCCTGGACGCTGCAAAATATTGACGAGTACAACGCCGCCAACGCCGGCGCCTGACCCCCACCCCCTATTTCTCTTCCGTCAGCAAAGGGCTTGCGCTTCTGCCGTCCGCCTTTTCCCCTGGGCCGGACGGCGGGGGCCGGGCCTCCCTTCGGAAACCCTGCCGCCGAGCCCTTGCTATCTAAAAAAGTAAGGAGCGATTCATTATGACCCACGAAATCACCGAGTTTTCCATGGACATGTTCTCCCTGAAGGGAAAGGCCGCTATTGTCACCGGCGCAAACCAGAACTTGGGTATGGCCTATGCCTTAGCCTTTGCCAAGGCGGGCGCCGACCTGTTTATCCCCCACTTCACCGACGAGACCGACACCATCCGCAAGCTCATTGAGGCCGAGGGCCGCAAGGTCACCTTCCTCAAGGGCGATCTGACCCAGAAAGACCACGTCAACGACGTGGTGAAGGGCTGTCTGGACGCCTACGGCAAGATTGACATTCTGGTCAACAACGCCGGCATGGGCGTGTTCCACGATTTCCTGGATTACCCCGACGAGGCCTGGCAGAAGGTGATCAACCTCAACATGAACGCCGTCTATTATCTGAGCCATGAGGTGGGTAAGGTGATGGCCAAGCAGCGCTCCGGCAAGATCATCAACATCGCCTCCGCCCTGTCCTTCACCGCCGACAAGCTCTGCCCGCCCTATGTGGCCTCCAAGCACGCCATCGTGGGCATCACCCGTACCTTCGCCAACGAGCTGGGCCAGTACAACATTCAGACCAACGCCATCGCGCCCGGCTTCTATCAGACCGAAATCAACAAGGCTATCTCGGACAACAAGGCCTTTTATGACAAGATCAACAGCCGCATTCCGGACGGCCGCTGGGGTTGCGCCTATGACCTGATGGGCACCGCCGTGTTCCTGGCCAGCGATGCCTCCAACTATATCAACGGCTGGACCATCAACGTGGACGGCGGCTTCACCACTACCCTGTAAGGAGGCGCTTCCCCATGAAGAAAACCATCTGCGCCGTAAAAATCGGCAACATGAAGGCCAAGGACGAGGCGGAGCGCGGCGTGGTCCAGACCTTGGAGATGCCCGACCTGCCCGTGGGGCCCCATGATGTGAAGATCCGCGTGGCCTACTGTGCCATCTGCGGCTCCGACCCCCATCTGGTGGGGGGGATCTTCCCCCAGCGGGTGGCCCCCTTTGGCCTGGGGCACGAGGTCTCCGGTGTGGTGGAGGAGCTGGGCAGCGAAACCGGCATCAAGGGCCTGAAGGTGGGGGACCGGGTGGCCGGCAACTTCCTGCGGTTCTGCGGCTCCTGCTACCACTGCAACAACGGCCAGCAGCAGTTCTGCCAGCACGCCAAGGACGAGGCCGACTCCCCCGGCATGTCCGAGTATGTGGTGTGGGACGAGGGACAGGTCTGGAAGCTCCCTGACAGCGTGAGCCTGGCGGAGGCCTGTCTTCTGGAGCCGGTCTCCATCGCCACCCGCATCGTGGACAAGGCGGACATGAAGGTGGGCAGCCGGGTGGCCATCCAGGGCGGCGGTCCCATCGGCCTGCTGACCCTCCAGCTCATGAAGCTCCACGGCGCCACCTCCCTCACCCTCATCGAGCCAATCGCGGACCGGCGGGCGCTGGCCAAAGACTTCGGGGCCGACTTCGTGATCGACCCTACCAGCCAGGACGTGATCGCCGAGTGTGAGACCATCACCAGCGGCCTGGGCTTCGACGTGGTGGTGGAGGCCAGCGGCTTCGCCCCCGCCGCCCCCATCCCCACCGAAATCGCGGCCTGCGGCGGCAAGGTGCTCTACATCGCCATGTTCCCCGCCGACTACGAGATGCCCCTGAACCTGTACCAGAAGTGCTATAAGAAGGAGCTCACCATCACCGGCACCCTGGTAGCGCCCTATGCGTTCCCCCGGGCCCTCCAGCTCCTGCCCCGGATGGATCTCAAGCCCTTTATCCAGCACATCTACTCCATCGATCAGTCCCAGGAGGCCTTTGCCGCCCACCTGTCCGGCAAGTACCCCAAGGTGCTGATCCAGTGCAACAACCTCTGAAAGGAAGGAAACGAAATGAGCGCAAATGTTGACAGCAAGCTGGTTGCCCAGCTGGAAGACAAGTCCTACAAGATCCGCAAGGACCTGCTGAATTTCGTGTACCACATCGGCATGGGCCACCTGGGCGGGGAGCTCTCCATCGTAGAGCTGGCCGTGGCGCTGTACTACAAGTACATGAACTACGATCCCAAGAATCCTCAGTGGGAGGAGCGGGACCGCCTGGTGCTGAGCAAGGGCCACTGCGGCGAGACCCTCTACGCCATCTACGCCGATCTGGGCATGTACACCACCGAGTACATGCTGGAGCACTTCGAGTCCCTGGATACCGCTGTGTTCGGCCAGCACCCCAACCGCAAGTACATCGACCCCATCGAGGTCTCCTGCGGCTCTCTGGGCCACGGGCTGCCCATCGCGGTGGGTCTGGCCCTGGGCGCCCGGATGCAGAAGGCCAACTGGCGGACCTTCGTGGTCGTGGGCGACGGCGAGATTCAGGAGGGCACCAACTGGGAGGCCATCATGGCCGCCGCGCAGTTCCAGCTGGGCAATCTGGTGTGCATCGTGGATAAGAACCGGCTCCAGATGTCGGGCGCTACCGCCGACACCATGAACATCGACCCCCTGGACGAAAAGTTCCGCGCCTTCAACTGGGACGTGATGGAGATGCAGGGCAACGACATGGCCGACGTGGTGCGCTGCCTGGAGCAGCTGCCCCCCTCCACCATCGAGAAGCGCAAGCCCCTGGCCATTATCTCCAACACCACCAAGGGCTGCGGCGTGGACTTCATGGAGAACACCTGGAAGTGGCACGGCGGCGGCATCGCCAAGGAGCAGCTGGACCAGGCTCTGGCCTCCGTGGAAAAGAAGTACCAGGCGCTGATTGCAAACAGAAAGTGAGGTAATCTGTCATGGCAGTTGAAACGACCTTTGATTTTGATATGATGCTCTCCTCCGCCCGCGAGGCCTACGGCGAGGAGCTGATGGCCATTGCCGACGAGGGCATTGACTTCGCCTTTGTCTGCTCGGACAACGCCCCTGAGTCCTGCTCCGCCGGAAAGATGATGTCCAAGTACCCCGAGCGCTGCGTCAACGTGGGCATCGCCGAGCAGGACGAGGTGGGGATCGCCACCGGCCTGGCTCTCTCCGGCAAGGTGGTCTTCGCCCAGGTGTTCGGACCCTTCCTGCCCCTGCGCGCCGCCGACCAGATCCACACCGACGCCGCCTATAACGATGTGAACGTCCGCCTCATCGGCACCCACTCCGGCGTGACCTCCGGCGGCGGCCCCACCCACAACGTCATCGCCGACCTGGCCCTCTACCGGGCCATCCCCAACCTGACTATCTGCGTTCCCGCCGACGCCGGTCAGTGCCGCAAGGTCATCCGCGCCTCCCTGACCCACCAGGGCCCCATGATCATCCGCATCAGCCGCGGCGGCGAGCCCGACGTCTACGCCAACAACGACTATGACTTCGAGATCGGCAAGGCCATCACCGTCCGGGACGGCAAGGACATCACCCTCATCGGCTGCGGCCCCAGCGTCTACTGGGCCCTGATGGCCTCCAAGGAGCTGGAGACCCGGGGCATCAGCGCCCGCGTGGTGGATATGCACACCATCAAGCCCTTCGACGCCGAGAAGGTGATCAAGTGCGCCAAGGAGACCGGCGCCGTCATGTCCGTGGAGGACCACAGCATCAACGGCGGTCTGGGCGGCGCGGTGGCCGAGGTCCTGGCCGAGGCCAATCTGGACTGCAAGTTCAAGCGGGCCGGCCTGCCCGACCAGTTTGCCGTGCTGGGCTCCCCTGAGGAGGTCTACAAGTACTACCATCTGGATGCCGCGGGCATCGCCGATACCGCCCAGGCCCTCCTGGGCAAGTAAGCCCCCTGATACGACAGCTGCCCGCCCCGGAGCGTTTCCGGGGCGGGCAGCTGTCTTGCGCGCAGTGCGTTTCTTTTATCGGGACCGCAGTTCAAAATGAGTCAGGCTTCGGGCCGCCCGTTTCAAAGGGCGGCGGGTCCGGGGCAAAGCCCTGGCGGGTTTGGGCGGGGCCCAACACCGGCTCGTTCTCAACTGTGTTGACGATCAGAACAAGAATCAATAGACGCCGTAGGTCAGGGCGGTTTCAAACATGGCCTCCAGGTTTTCCCGCCTGGCGTTCTCGATGCAGCAGTCGGTGTCCAGGATATAGCCGCCGCCGGGGGCGCAGGTGTCCAGCAGTCCCTTGACCGCATCGGACACCTCCGCCCGGCTGCCGTGCTCCAGCAGGTAGACCGGGACGTTGCCGCTGAGGCAGCAGGTGTCCCCCAGGAGCCGCTTGGCCCGGGCCATGTCGGCCTGCTCGAAGTGGACCAGGACCTTGCCCCGGGGCAGATCGCACAGCTGCTCCACCCGGGTGTCGTAGGGGCCCTCGGTATAGAGGATGGGAGTGATATTCATCGCAATCAGGGCGTTGAGGACTTTTTTCAGGGGCTTCCAGTAGAGCTCTGTGTACTGCTGGGGGCTCATGAAGCCGTCCATGCCCTTGTGCATGGGGAAGTTGATCCGGCGCACCGGCAGCTCCGCCTCGGTGAGGCTGCGGAACCTCTCGATCTGGAGATCGGCGAACAGGTCGCAGGTGGCGGCAATGTGCTCTGGCTGCTCGGCCAGGTCCTGGAAGGTCCCCATGGTGCCCCGGTAGTAGTCGCTGAGGATGTCGAAGGGGGCCTCCCCATAGGTTCCCCACATGAGGGGCAGGCCCAGCTCCTCCTGGAGGGAGGCGAGAAGCCTGGCATACTCCGCTCTCGCCTCGCCGTCGTGTTTGCCGATCTCCCGCAGGGTATCATAGGCCGCCAGGGCCCCGGGGGTATACAGGCCCCCCAGCACCCCGGTGCTCAGTACGATGGAGGGCACAAAGCGGACGCTCTCCAGCCCCTTGAGCCCCGGGAAGGCCCGGGGGATGTACTTGCGGAGCATAAAGCCGGTAAAATCCCGCAGCAGCTCTGGGTACTCGTCCTCCTGGAGGTACTCAAACTCGAAGCACTGGTGGGTGGACCAGTCGGGCACCCGGGTGCCCGGGCGGCCCGGCCAGTCGATCATGGTGGAGCCCGCCAGCTCGTTGGCCCGGCCGCTGGTCAGGGCGGGGCCGTTGAAGGCGTCCGGCTGAAAATCCCGGCAGAAGGCGTAGATGGCCCGGGAAGCCTTGGGAAAGTCGTACATGGCGTCCCGGTAGGTGGTGTCCTCCGTGAGGAAGAAGGGCAGGGCGCTGGCCGCGGGCACAATGGGCACCCGGTCGGGCTGGTTGAGGCTGATGGCATCGCTCACCCGCTTCAGGCGGGCCTGATAGGTCTCCTGGGCTGTCATAGAGCATCCTCCCACTGGCCGGGTGAACCGGCCGGTTTGATTCAGAATTCCTGCTCCATTGTATAACAGAGTACCCGAAATTTGCCCCTATTTTCTGTACAATTTTCGTCATTTTTTATGATGGAAGCCCCAAAGAGCGCCGGCCGCCGGACCGCCTCAGTCCCAGTCCCAATCCCAAACGCCTGCGGCGGCGTCCTGGTCCGGTCCGGGCTCTTTACCGTCCCCGTCCATCCAATCGTCGAGCAGCTCCGCCGCCTCGGCCCGGGTCATCTCGGTCACGGCCTGGATGGCCCCGTTCTCCCGGACGATTTTGAGATCCACAGTTCCCTTGGGGTTGATGTCCAGGCAGTAAAAGGCGCTGTCGGGCTGGAGGTCCAGGAAGATGCGGACCAGCTCGCCCCGATACCAGCGGTTCTTGCCGTCCAGGGTGACGCCGTGAGCAGCATACTCCGCCGCAAGCTGCCGGTCCAGCTCCTTTTCCAGCGTTTCCAGCTCCTCATCCTTGTCCAGCAGGTGGAACAGCGTGGACTGGAAGGCGAAGTCCCCGTCCCCGAGGGCCCGGTCCAGCCAGTCCTCCAGGGCCGCCCTGTCCATGCAGCCGGCCAGGGCGGAGAACCAGGCGGGCGACCCGTCGGCATAGGCCCGCTCCGCGAAGTCCGCCAGGAGGGGACTGCCCTCCTCCAGGCTCCGCACGGCGGTGGAGAAGAAGAGAAAATCCCCGCCGTCATAGAGCCGCTCCAGCCAGGCGCGCTGGCTGTCCCCGTCCAGATCGCCGAATACCGCTGCGAACAGCGGGAGGCTGCCCGCCTCGTAAAACCGCTCCGCCTGGGCGGCAGGATCGGGGCGGCTCCGGTCCGGCGTCCGGCCGGGGCGCTTCGCCGCGATCACCGCCGGAAGGGCAATCTGTCCGGCGGGTCCGGTATAGGCCCCGGCCGCCGCCGCGCCTACGGTCAGCACGGCCGCCAGCGCTAGAGACAGCGCTGTGAGATACTTCGGTCTCTGCCGGAATGTCATAATCGCATCCAACCTCTCTTTCAACAGCTTTGCGCCCCCGCTGAGGGGTACGGCCCCTGGAGCGCTCTTGCAGCCGCACCCGGCCTCCATGGCCCGGAGCAGGGTGTCGCCGTAGGCCCGCCGCTCCGGCGCGGCCAGACGGCGGAGCACGGCCTCGTCACAGGCGAGCTCGCAGGCCCGGTCCATCTCCCGGGCCATCCACCACACCAGCGGGTTGAACCAGTGCAGGCAGACGGCGATCTGGACCAGCTGCTTGCAGAGCATATCCCCCCGCCGCCAGTGGGCGAGCTCGTGGAGGACGGTGTACCGGAAATCCGCGTCCGGCAGATCGGCGCCGGGCAGGACGATGCAGGGCCGGAGGAGGCCCACCAGCAGGGGGGAGGAGACTGCCCGGTTGACCGCCAGCTCCACCGGCCGCCGGACCCCGATCTCCGCCCCAATCTCCGCCAGGGCGTCCAGCCGTTCCACCTGGGAGACCGCCTCCTGTCCGGCCCTGACATAGCGGACAAAGCTCTGATAGAGGGTGAGCTTCCGCAGCAGCAGCGCCAGAGCGATCCCCAGCCAGATCAGCCAGAGGTGGTCCAGGAGCCGTTCCCCGGCGCTCTGCGGGGCGGGTCCCCGGGCGCCGGACGGCATCGCCGTCTCCGCCGGGGTCACGGGGGCGGATGCGCCGTCTGCCTCCAGCTGTACGGCGGCCGGCGGTCTGTCCTGGAACAGCGCCCCGATGGGGCTGACCGCCGGGGCGGCGGGCAGAAGCAGCCGGACCACCGCCACAAGCCAGATGTAAGACTGCCACCGGCGGCTCAGCCGGGTGCGGAGCAGGGGCCGGCACAGCGCCAGCAGAAGGATTACCAGCGAGCCGGACAGGGACAGGGAGAGCACCCGCTTCAACAGCTCATTCACCGGCCTGCCACGCCCCCTCCCAGAACTGCCGCAGTTCCTCGCAGTCCGCCGCCGAGAGGAGCCCGGCCTGGATCAGCGTGGCGACGAGGCCCCTGGCGCTGCCCTCATAGAGCTTGTCCAGAAGCGTTCGGGCCTGCGCCGCCTGATAGTCCTCCTCCGAGACCAGGGCGGCGTACTCGTTGCGGCGGCCCAGCTTGCTGGTCTTGAGCAGCCCCTTCTCCACCAGCCGGGAGAGCAGGGTGATCACGGTGTTCTTCTGCCAGGACCGGCCTGAGGCGGTCAGGCGCTCCATGATGGCGGCATACAGGGCTTTCCCGCCCTCCGCCCAGATGATTTTCATCAGCGCCAGCTCGGAGTCCGAAACCTGTGGGATCACAGCGATAACCTCCTAACATAACAGATTGTAGTCCAAAAACTAAGATAACACGTTGTAGGCTGTTTGTCAAGGGGGACGGGTCCCGCCAAAAGCGGTTAAATGAGCGGGGCCCGGAGGGGGGGCGGATATTTCCCATTTTGCTCTTGTCGGCGGGGCGGAAATCTGATATACTGACCGGGACCCGCAGTTGCAGCGTGCGCTGCGCCCCGGGAGGGCACCCTCCAGCGCCGCAGATTTTTTGAACGGGAAATCTGCGGCGTTTGTGTATGCCCGGGGACGCCGCAGAGGAGATTGCTGCGTTTTTGGCGGGAAAGAAACACAGTTTGATATTTTTTTCTGTCTCCGTCTGTGATATAATAGTACCGCTTGGTCTGCCGGAGCAGGTCAGACCGGCATTACTTGGAATCCATCCGAAGGGAGAGAGTGCGGCTATGCGGAAGAAAGCGCGGGGGGCCTCACGGTCCCAGGACCACAGGTCCGGTGGTAAGCGGTCCTTTCGTTGGTCGGAGCAATGGCTGAGGGAACTCAGGGAAACGGGGCGCAGGACGCTCCTGCTGGCCGCGTTGATTGGCGGGTGCGGTCTGGGGCTGTCCGGCTGTACCGGCAGTCCGGGGGGCAATCTCCAGCCGGCGGAGCCCACGCAGTCTGTGGCGGTCCCCAGCGGCGGAGACACGGCCAGCGCGGTCCGGTTTGACCGGGAGCTGGACGGATACCAGCCGCACAAGCGTGCGTACCGCTTCTATTTTACTTATAAGGTGGTCCATCCCTGGTGGGACGCGGTGGCGCTGGGGATGGAGGATGCGGCCCGGCAGTATGAGGACATGGGCGTCGTCATCGACTACGAGTACCTGGCCCCCGGCACAGTCTCGGCCCAGGACCAGATCCGCCGTCTGGAGGACGCCGCGGGGCGGGAGTTTGACGTCATCGGCGTGGACGTGGCCGACGTGGCCGCAGTGACCCCTGCCATCAACGCCCTGATCGCGGACGGCCAGCGGGTAATGACCTTCTCCAGCTCCGACGCGGCGCGGGAGGACGGCTGTACGCGGATTGCCTATGTGGGCAATACCCACAACTACGAGGACGGCGCCGCGCTGACAGAGGCCCTGTGCGAGAAGCTGGGCTTCCGGGGAAAGGTGGCCATTCTGGTGGGCACGGAGGGCGCGCCCTGCCATGAGGACCGGGCCCGGGGCGCCCAGGACGTGCTGGCCCGGTATCCGGAGATGGAGCTGGTGGAGCTGGACTACGACGGAGACTCTGTGGACAAGGCCTACCGGCTGACCCAGGACTTTCTGGAGCGGCAGCCGGATTTGGCGGGGATTGTATGCTGCAATATGAGCAATCCGGTGGGGGCCGCCCGGGCGGTGGTGGAGGCCGGCCGATCGGACAGCGTTGTGATTGTGGGCATGGACCACGATCAGGAGGCCCTGCGCTACCTGCGCAGCGGCGTCATCTACGCCCTGGGCGTTCAGGACTGCTACTCCATCGGCTTTGACACCATCCAGGTGGCGGTCAAAATCGCGGACGGCGGGCGGCCGGAGGAGGACTATCCGGAAAAGACAGAGGAGCCTACCACCCTCATCTATCAGGACGGCGCAGCGGCGATGCTGGAGATCCTGTACGGCGAAATTCTTTAAGGAATGGCGGGAAACGGAACTATGGAGCGGTCACAGTATACTGGCGCCAAGGGAACACAGAACAGGCAGACCGTCGCGTTTGCCATCCTGGGCGGATTGATCATTGCGGCCATCCTGCTTGTCACAACAGTCTGGGTGTCCGGCACTGCGCGAACCGGTACCCGGGAGGCGGTGGGCCGGATCAGCGAGTTCTACCTGGAGGAGCTGGCCGGACGGCGGGCCCAGGTGGTCTCCGGGGAGCTGAACACCCACTTTACTTACATAGAGAACGCCCTCGGCATTCTGGAGCCCGCCGACCTGGCCTCTCAGGAGAGCCTGTGCCGCTTTCTCGGGCGGGTCAGGCGGCTGTACGGCGTGGAGAAATTCGCGCTGGTGGACGCCGATGGCATCGTCTATACGGAGCACAGCGTCACCTCGGGGCTGAGCCGGTACAGCTTCCTGAGCGAAGAGCTGACCGGACCGGTGGTGAGGACAGCCAACCTCTATGGGGCAAAGAAGCAGGTGACCCTGGCCATGCCGGTGGAGGATCTCTCCTTTCAGGGAAAGCAGCTGAAGGTCTGCTTCCTTCAGCTCAATATTGACGAGATGCTCAGTTCCCTCACCCTTGAGACCGGCGTCAATGAGACCTACTGCAACCTCTACTACCGCAACGGGACCAGCCTGACCAACAACAGCTTCGGCAATCTCATGGCCGGACAAAACCTCCTCACGGCCCTGTCGGAGGCGGAGATGGCGAACGGCTCCAGCTATGCCCGGCTGACGGAGGACTTCACCAGCGGCCGCCCGGGTCAGGCCTCCTTCCGCTATGCGGGTATCCAGGAGGACCTGTGCTATATGCCGGTGGAGGGCACCAACTGGATGATGACCATCCTGATCCGGGATAATGTGCTGGGCGAACAGATCAGCTCCATCAGCTCCGGAATGCTGCGCCGCAGCATCATCCAGATCGCCGTCACGGTGGCCGCCATGCTGGGGGTATTCGCGGCGCTGATCGGACAGTACCGGCGGAGCGCCCGCCTCCTCCTCCAGCAGGAGAAGGCCGACGGGGACAGAATCCGGGCCGCCTACGCCCAGATTGAGCGGGAGCAGACCGCCATGGACATCATCCACGCCGCCCTGGGCTCCGGCCTGTGGAGCATGGAGTTCAACGAGAATGCGGAGATGGTCTCCTGCACCTGGACCGACGTGTTCCGGAACATGCTGGGCTATGAGAGCGAGGAGGACTTCCCCAACCGGCTGGAGTCCTGGTCCGATCTCCTCTATGAGGAGGACAGGGACCGGGTGCTCCGGGCGTACTGGGACACGGTCATGGACTACACCGGCGAAAAAACCTACGATGTGGAATACCGGCTTCTGACCCGGCACGCGGGCTGGCGGTGGTTCCATGCGGCCGGCCGGCTGTCCCGGCGGGAGGACGGCTCGCCCATCTCCTTTGTGGGTCTCTTCCTGGACGTGGACGACGCACGGAACATGAACGAACAGCTGGATCTCCAGCGGCTGGATCTGGAGGACGCCCTGGCGGCCGCCCAGCACGCCAACCGGGCCAAGACGACCTTCTTGAACAACATGTCCCACGACATCCGTACCCCCATGAACGCCATCATCGGCTTTACCTCTCTGGCCGCAGCGCACATCGACCACCCGGAGCAGGTCCAGGACTATCTGGGCAAGATCACCACCTCCAGCAACCACCTGCTGAGCCTGATCAACGACGTGCTGGACATGAGCCGCATTGAGAGCGGCAAGGTCAAGATCGAGGAGAAGGAGACCTCCCTCCCCGAGTGTATGCACGACCTGAAAACCATTGTGCAGGCGGATATTGCCTCCAAGCAGCTGGAATTTTACATCGACACCGCAGACGTGGTCAACGAGCATGTGCTGTGCGACAAGCTCCGGCTCAACCAGATTCTGCTGAACCTGCTGAGCAACGCCATGAAGTTTACGCTGCCCGGCGGCATGGTGGGCGTGCGCATCATCCAGAAGGGCGCGGCGGCGGACGGCTGGGCCGCCTATGAGTTCCAGGTCCGGGACACCGGCATCGGTATGAGCAAGGAGTTCCAGGCCCACGTCTTCGAGCCCTTCGAGCGGGAGCGGACCAGCACCATCAGCGGCATCCAGGGCACGGGGCTGGGCATGGCCATCACCAAGAACATTGTGGACATGATGGGCGGCGCCATTTCCGTGGCCAGCGAGGAGGGAAAGGGCACCACCTTCACCGTCTCCCTGCAATTCCGGATCTGTTCCGGTCCGGTCCGGCAGGAGGTCATCCCGCAGCTCCAGGGGCTTCGGGCCCTGGTGGCCGACGACGACTTCAATACGTGCTCCAGCGTGACCAAAATGCTCTCCATCATCGGGATGCGGCCGGACTGGACCACCTCGGGCAAGGAGGCGGTGCTGCGCACCAAGCTGGCCGTGGAGCAGACAGACGCCTATGCCGCCTATATCATCGACTGGCTGATGCCCGACATGAACGGGGTGGAGGTGGTGCGGCGGATCCGCGGGCTCATCGGCGGGGATACGCCCATCATCATCCTGACCGCCTACGACTGGGCAGATATCGAGGAGGAGGCCCGGGACGCGGGCGTCACCGCTTTCTGCTCCAAGCCCATCTTCCTGTCTGAGCTGCGTGAGGTGCTGGAATCCCCCTTTGCCGCCCCCGGCCCGGAGTCCAGCGCGGAGCAAGCCGCAGACCTCACCGGGCGGCGCCTCCTGCTGGCAGAGGACAACGAGCTGAACCAGGAGATCGCCGTGGAGATTCTCCAGGGCGCAGGGCTGGCCGTCGACGTGGTGGGCGACGGGGCCGTTGCCTTGGAGAAGCTGAAGGAGGCGGGCCCCGGCTGGTACGATCTGATTTTGATGGATATTCAGATGCCCATCATGGACGGCTATGAGGCCACCCAGCAGATCCGGGCGCTGGAGGACCCGCGCCTGGCCCATATCCCCATCATCGCTATGACCGCCAATGCCTTTGACGAGGACCGGCGGGCGGCCCTGGAGGCCGGTATGAACGGACATATCGCGAAGCCCATCGACGTGCCCAAGCTAATGGAGCTCTTGAAAGAGCTCCTGGAGTAGCGCACAGCCCCGGACGCTTAATCTGCGTCCGGGACTGTTTTTTGCAAAGGACCAGGGGCTGGCGCCTCTGGCAGGGAAGCGGAGGTTCTCTCTGTCTTTGCACCGAGGGAAGTCCGAGCTCCCTGCCATGCGCCCGCCGTGTGTACGAAGGGCTTCCCGTTTTTTAAGAACAAGAACTGAGGACCGTATGGATGGTCTGCTCCAATACGGCCATGTCAATGGGCTTGGACACATGGGCGTTCATGCCAGCCTCCAGCGCGTCCCGGATGTCCTCGGCGAAGGCGTTGGCGGTCATGGCGATGATGGGGACGCTCCGGGCCAGAGGGTGGTCCAGCGCCCGGATCTGCCGGGTGGCCTCATAGCCGTTCATAACGGGCATCTGCACATCCATCAGCTCTAGCTGGTACTGCCCGGGCTGGGAGTGGGCGAAGGACTCCACCACCAGCTGGCCGTTCCCGCAGATGTCGCAGGTGGCTCCCGCCATGTCCAGCAGCTCGCTGAGGATCTCCGCGTTGATCTCGTTGTCCTCGGCCACAAGGATGTGTATGCCCTCCAAGCTGCTCTGCACGCCGCCGGATTCGGGCGCCGGACCGGCGCGGCCCAACACGGTATCCATCTTCTGGCGGAAGCTGGTCAGGAAGAAGGGCTTGGGGAGGAAAGCGTCCACCCCGGCGGCCAGGGCCTCCTCCTCGATCTCCGGCCAGTCGTAGCTGGACAGGACCAGAATAGGGACCTCCCGCGGAATCTCCAGCCGGAGACGCCGGGCGGTCTCCAGGCCATCCATCCCCGGCATCCGCCAGTCCAGCAGGACCACGTGGTAGGGGCGGCCCGCCTGCATGGCCTGCTTCACCTGCTCCACCGCCGTCCGGCCGTCCAGCACGTAGTCCACCGCCACCCCGGCGCCCTCCATGGCGAGCTGGATGTTCTGGCAGACGACCTCCTCGTCGTCCACCGCCAGGAGCCGGGCAATGCCGTGCTTCTGCCAGAAATCCTGGTCGATGGCCTGCTCGCTGATTGGCAGCTCCAGGTCCACGGTGAAGGTGGAGCCCTTCCCCTTTTCGCTCTCCACCGCGATCTTGCCGCCCATCAGGTCCAGCAGGTTTTTCGTGATAGCCATTCCCAGGCCGGTGCCCTGGATCTGATTGGTCACGCTGTCCTCCTCCCGGGTGAAGGCGTGGAAGATCTTCTCCAGGTACTCCGGACTCATGCCATAGCCGTTGTCCGCCACGATGAACCGGAAGTGGGCCAGCTGCCGGGCGTACTGGGGCAGCTCCTGGACGGTCAGGACGACCCGGCCGCCCTCCGGGGTGTACTTGACTGCGTTGGACAGCAGGTTGAGCAGAATCTGGTTCAGGCGGAGCTTATCCATCACCACCAGCTCGTGCCGGAGATCCTTGCTGTGGACCTCGAAGGTGTGCCCCTTGGCTTTCATCTGCGGGCGGATGATAGCGTCGATGTTCTCAATGAGCTCCACGATGCTCTCGGCGGACAGGTTCAGGGTGGTCTTTCCGGCCTCAATCTTACTGATGTCCAGAATGTCGTTGATGAGCCCCAGCAGGTGCTGGCTGGAGGCGGTGATCTTCCGGGTGTACTCCTTCACCTTGTCCGGGTGGTCCGCGTCCCGGGCCAGCAGCGCCGCAAACCCCACAATGGCGTTCATGGGGGTGCGGATGTCGTGGCTCATGTTGGAGAGGAAGGAGCTCTTGGCCCGGTTGGCCTCCTCTGCGATCTGAAAGGCCTGCTCCGCCGTCTCCTTGGAGCGGGCCAGCATGGCGTTGGATGCCTCCAGCCGGGCGTTCATCTCCTCCTGGCGGCGCAGGTTCTCCTGCTCCTGCCGGAACAGGCGGGTGCTGCTCTGTTGCCGGATAATGGAGAATGCCGCCAGGATTAGCAGCACCAGCAGCACCACCACCAGAATCAGCAGCGTCCGGACGACCGTCCCCACCATGTTGACCGTCCCGGAGGCCACAAACTCCGCCGGAATCAGGAAGAGAAGCAGAGTGTCATACTCCTCCAGCGAGGTGAGGCAGTAGTAGTACTCGGCGCCGTTGAGGATAAAATTGGTGCTGATGGTCCCCTGCTCGGCCAGCGCGGCCCGGATGTCGGGGACGTTCTGGCCCTCCATCTCCTCAAGCACCTTGAGCACATTATAGGCCTGGATGGTTTTTTCCCCGGAAATGTCGTCGTGCATCCGGGTGCCGTTGCTCTTCAGAATATAGGTTTCGTTCTGGCTGCCGTAGGCGGCGCTGTCGTAGTATTCAGACAGCGTATGGATGTCCTTCAGGAGTACGGCGTGGGTGAAACGGACGCCGTCCCCGGCCGTCTGGAGGGGGACGTCCAGTTTCTGTACAAAGGCCCAGTAGCTGCCCTGATAGAGGTAGCTGTCCGAGATAAAGGTATACCGCGCCTCTCCGCTGGAGATCTGGTCGATATCCGACCAGACGCCGTGCTTCCCGGAGGCGTCGTAACAGTTCCCGCTGCTGTCCAGCAGCATCAGCCGCGCACTATAGCTGCCGGTCTCCAGAATGGACTCCAGATCGCCGACGGTGCGGACTGCGGCCGCCGCTGTCTCCGGCCTCTGGAGCTCCAGGGCGTTGACCGCGGCGGTGAGGTAGTTCCAGTGAGCGTCCAGCGCATTCGTCAGATTGACCCGTACCTGGGCGGTGATCTCGTTGAGCTGTGTGGTGCGTTCGGCAAAGATCTGGCTCTTGAAATACCGGGTAAAGTAGGCACCGCCGATCAGCAGGAACAGCACCAGAGCGGCTGCCAATGCCGCCGGAACGATCCTATTAGCACGCGTTCGGCTGGTACTCATGCAGCCCGCCTCCTCTTCACTCCGGCCCTTGCGCTGCGGCTCATCGGAGTGTGATATAGTCCGTGGGGGCGGCAAGCGGCCGGCCCGCCAGCAGACGGTCCACGATAATCTGCTTGTAGGCGCGTTCCTCCCGGCCGAAGGCTGTGACGCCCGCCCCGGCCAGGAGCTCGCTCTGGAGCATCCGCTCATTGCCCAGCACCGTGACGGAGTAGGTCTGCGCCAGGTCCAGCGGCTGGCCGCCGGCCGTCAGCCGCTCCAGCGCATAGCCGTCCTCCGTCCGCCGGATCTCCATCTCGAAGCCGCTGGACACATAGAGGGTGGAGTCGTTGATGACCGCGCCCTGCCTGCCGTCCGCCGCCAGCAGAAGCTCCACATAGCGGTACAGCTGCTCCCCCGTCATTTCGCAGTGCAGCAGGTCGATGGACTCGCCCATGGTCAGGTAGTGGAGCTCGGCCTCAGTGTAATCCCCGGCGGCGACGCTGCCGGCGACGTTGACCGACTGGCCGATCAGCAGTTCGGCGTCCAGCTCCTCCCGCAGGGAGTTCAGGACGGCGGAGGCAGCCGCACTGCCGCCGTCGGGACGGAAAGCGTAGGAATAGCCGGTGTCCAGATGAACGGCGGGCGCCTCTGCCCCGGCGGGCGCCTGCATGGCTGCGTTAAAGGCGTCAAAGGCGGACCGTGCGTCCGGGTATTCCCCTGTGATCATCCCCTGGACCACCTGCCTGGAGACCGAAAACATGTCCGAGGAGGCGAGGCGGATATACAGCCGGTTGCGGTCCGCATAGGGGGGCAGCTCACACAAGACGGAGGAGAGCGCCAGCTCCACCCCCCTATTATATGCGATCATGTTTTCTCCGGTTGCAATGCACCGCAGCCCCTCCTGCCCCAGCATAGCCGTCAGAATCTCCAGGATCAGCGCCTGCCGCTCCGGGCGCTCCTCCGCCCGGACGCTGGCCGCCACCTGAAAGGCCGGATAGGTCAGATACCAGCCGTCCTCCTCCGTCTCCCCGCAGTAGGGGATCATGACCGATATGCCCTCTGCGCCGTAGCGGCTGGCCTCGGCGCTGGTGCCGCGGATCACCGCCACCTCGCGCTGCCGGTAGGCGTCGAAGACGGCGGCGGTATCCCCCTCCAGATCCGCCGGGACCACGCCGGCATAGGAGAGAAAGGCCTCCAGCTCCTCAAAGACGGGCAGCCAGACCGCCTCGCTCAGCTGGTCTGTCTGGCCGCTCTCATAGCGCTGCCGCCACTCCCGGCCCTCCTGGGTGGACAGCTGTGCGATGGAGAGCCCCTGCAGGATCTCCATACAGGTGTAGTCCGCATTGAAGTTGGAGCGGAAGGGCCGGATGCCCAGCGCCTTCAGGGCGGCGCAGGCCTCCATGAACTCCTGGCGGGTGGAGGGAATGGGGATGTGGTGTTCCTCCATCAGGGCCCGGTTGACCAGAAGGCCGTCCACCTCCGCGCAGGCGGGAAGCCAGTTGACCGTGCCGTCGCTGTAGGTGTAGCTGCGCAGATAGGACTGGTGGAAGGTATTGGCGAGGCCGGTGCCGCTCAGATCGATGAGCTCGTCCCGCCAGGGGGCAACATCGTTCAGGGAAAAGCGCCGGACGGTCAGAATATCCGGCAGGTCCCCGTGCTCCGCCTTGAAGCGGTAGAAGTCCGTGGAATTGGTGATGACGTAAAATTCAAACTCCACCTCCGGAAAGCTGTCCCGGAGATACTGCCCATAGCGCTCTGTCAGCTGGTCGCTCCAGAAGGCGACCGTGACCTGCTCCCGCGCTGCCGACGCGGCCTGCTCCGTTGGGGCTCCGCCTCCACTGCAGCCCGCCAGCAGGGACAGCGCCAGCGTGCCCGCCAGCAAGCGTCCCAGCCAGGTCCATTTTCTCATGGCAGTCTGTGCCCCCTTTTGTATCCAGGCCCGGGCGGACGGCGCCGCGCTGCGGGCTTTTTCCTAGGATCGCCGCATGGAACCGGAGGGTCAGCCGATGTGGATGGGCACGCCGTTGACCTCCACGCCGCCGTCGGCACGGATTAGGATGTATTTCCGTCCGTCGATCACCCGGGTCTCCAGCCGGTCGCCGCAGGCCGGGCTGACGCGGATAGTCACGTCGGGGGTGCGGACCTCCAGCTGCTTGGGGTCCACCAGGTTCCCGGGGCTGAGCCCGGCGTCCTCGCCGAACACCTGGCCGTAGGCCTCCTCGAAGCGGTCTGCGTGCTCCTCCGGGACCCCGCAGGACCGGAGCACACGCCGCACGTCCTCCCGGGAGATCGCCGGTGGCTCATCCGCCTCCCGGTCCGCCTTGTAGTCCTCGATCATTCCGCACAGGCTGTCGTGGACGGTCTGGACCACCTCATAGCGGCACTCCTCGGCCAGGGCCTCGCCCAGAATGTCCCGGAAGCTCTCCTTCTGCACCTCCGCCGGCATGGGGAGCTCCTGCGCAAAGATCGCCTGGGCGAACTCCGGACGGCTCCCCGCCGCGTCCCGGGTGTAGTAGAGGGCGTGATACAGGTCGGTGCTCCGGTTATTGAAGGCGGGGAACAGGAAGCCCAGCTCAGGCGGGGCCACCAGCCAGTCGGCCGCCCGGGTCCGGAACTGGTTCTGCGGGGCGTAGTAGCTCAGGGCGGGCTTGGTGGGCTTCACCGGGCAGACGGCGCACAGGAGGTAGGAGTAGACGCCGTCCCCCGCGTCGTCCTGCCGCACCCCGTCCCCGCTCCGCCAGGGAACGTCATAGGTGTCGTGGGCCAGGAGGATCAGGTAATTGCCCTCCATCGCAAGGGTCTGGATGGCCAGCTGAAAGAAGGCCCGGACCGCCCCGTCGTCCCGCAGGCCGGAGCCCCGCAGGTCCATCAGCCGCCGGTGGGACTCCCCCTCGGCCACCTGACGGGTGGCGAAGGAGATATCGATCAAATTCCGCCCCAGCGCGCCGGACAGGGCCCGCTTGAGGATGGCCAGAAAGGTCTCGGCCTCCTCCTGGGTCATCATGGCCAGGGACTGGTCGAACTCCGACACAATCTCCCCCAGTTCATTGACATAACATCCCCGGATATGGGTGATGTTGGTCTTGTCCGGCCGGAACCGGCGGCGGATCTCAGAGACTTCCTTTTCGTTCATAGCTGCCTCTTTTCTATGTATGCATGTGTCGATGGCCGCCCTCCGGGCGGGACAGCGCGGCCGCCTTACGCCCGGCTCCCGCTTCAAAAAAGAAAAAGAGCTCAGAGCGATCGCCTGCGCCGCCGGCCCGTGCGGCCGCCGGTTCATCACTGCTGGCGCGGGGGGGGGGGGAGCATAGCCGCCTGATAGGCATCTTTCCTCACGGGTCTTTCTTCCATACTCTGCGGGATCGCACCCGCCCGGTGCGCGTTTACTATGATTATACTACGTGCTCCGGCGGGTTTCAATCGCTGCAGGTATTTTTTCGCAGCCTTTCCAGCGGGGAAGGGCAAAAAAGGCCCTGCGGAACGGACACTGGGTCCGTCCCGCAGGGCCGCTGCGTCAGACGCTGTTCTTTTCGCCAGCTTCCTCATCCTCGTCCGAGACCACCTTGTAGTTGGGCCCGAACTGGAGATCCTCCAGAGGGATGCTGCTGGCAGGGACAAAGGGATCGTGGCGCTCCGCCTGTACCATGGTGCTGCGGCCGTTCAGCCGTCCGCCATCCTCCACCACCAGAGAGGCCGTGGTAACATCGCCCTCCACGTTGCCCGTCTTCTCCAGGCGGAGGTGGTCCCGGGCGGTCACGTTGCCCTCCACGAACCCGGCGACCCGGACCACGTCGGCCTCCACGGGCCCTTTGATGTGGCCGGTGGTGGTCACGATGACCGAACCGGTGAGGTGAATGGCCCCCTCCACATTGCCCTCCACCTGGACGACGCCCTCGCCCTCCATGGTGCCGGACACGGTGAGTCCCTTGGCGATCACGGTGTTGCTGCGCGGCTTGGGTAGGCTGGGGAGCTCCTCCTCGGGCTCCTCGCGGATCTCTGCCGTAGCAGGCTCGGGCTTATAGTCTGATTTCGCTGTTCCTCCAAACAGGCCCATGTTTTTCTTCCCCTTTCGACTGATTTTGGAACCTGCGGCTCCATGCAGGTTCTTAGTTGGTATGGGTCAACGCCGGGTAAAAGGCCAGATAGGCCTCCCGGCGGGACTGCCAGTTGCTGCCGCCCACCCGCTCCGAGGCGATGTCCGCATTGGCCACGCCGGGCACGGGGGAGAGGGCCGCGCCGATGCCTGACATCTGCCAGTAGTAGCCGGCGCTCTCCCAGGCGAACTGCTGGGCGATGTACTCGGCCCCAGTGATCATCGTGCTCTGGGGGGCGTAGACGATCCGGGAGTAGCGGGAGACGTCCAGCCCCAAGTTAGCTGCGGTCTGAAGCGCCTCATAGTAGGATGCGGCCACCTCCTCCCGGCTGTGGGCGGCGGGGTTTATATAGTCGATGTCCGCCAGCTCGGGCACATAGCGCTTCATCATCCAGACCGAAAAAGCCATCTGGCCGTAGTCATGGGTGAGGTGGAAATAGCCCGCCCCGCGGGTTCCGGCGGTGTAGCCCCGGCTCTGGAAATAGGCCTCGTCCCCCGACTCGGTCAGCCGCCGCCCTGCCCCGGTCTCAATGGCAGCCTGAGCCAGAAACTGGCTGATCGCCTCCGGATCGCGGATACCGTAGCTCCACAGCACATAGTTGAGCTCCTGCAGGGATTCCTCGGTATACACCCAGCGCAGATCGCCCAGCGTGCTGTCGGTGTAGGCCATCCGGTTCAGCTGCTCCGCCGTGACCAGCCGGGGGATGAGGGAGGGGCGGAAGACAGGGATCTCCGGCGCCGGAGGGGCCTCGATACGCTGAAGACACAACAGCAGGAGCAGAAAGCCCACCGCCATGCTGCCAAAAAAGAGCACCGCCCGTAAGTGCCTGAAATAGGCCTCCTTCATGCGGGTCCATCGTTCCGGAAACGTCATCGGTCCCTCCCGCGCGAACCCAAGGCAGACGAAGCCTTACCGCCGGACCCGCGTCTTTTCTCTCTCTAACAAGGCCGGGATCAGTGTACGGAGCTATTCTATCACAGTCCACACCGCTTTTCAAGAGTGGGTAGGGCTGGGGACACGCCCGTCTCATAATTAAAGAGAAGAATAGCGGGCATCCATTAGAATCCAAACGAACAGAAAGCCTGTTGGCCTTAATGGAAGTTTCTTTGCAGGGAGCAGCAAGGCGGTTTTGTGGACAGCGGGTGCGAATTTTTGCCTTGTCTGGCGGAATTGGATAGCCGTTGGCAGCTTTGCTGCCTTGCGGATATCACATACCCTTGGGGTACAATCTCTCGCCGTTGGGCATTCTGCCCATTTCCAAACAAGGCCTAAGCGGATCGTTCACATAACCTGGATGCCGCTGATCTTCCATGTCTGTCAGCCTGGCGCGGAGTGCTTCTATTGCTATCATACCGTCTCCGTTTACCATGTGTTTGTGAGAAGGGGGCGGCCCCCGCCCCGACCCCCTTGTACAATCGGTGTGAAATGTGGTACAATAGCAATGATACTGTAGAAAACGCCGTTTTTCGGAGAGGAGTCCGCCATGAGCGACACGGAGCTGCAATTCAGGACCGCAACCTTTGGGGGGTTCAACAAGCAGGACGTACTGGCCTACCTGGAGAGTACGGCCCGGAGCCATGCCGAGCAGCAGGAGGCACAGAGCAAGGAGCTGGCGGCCGCCCAGGCCGCCCAGGCCGCCCAGGCAGAGGAGTGCGCCGCCGCCGTCCGGCGGGCGGAGGAGCTGGCCCAGGAGAACGCCCGTCTGGCCGGAGAGCTGGCGGCCGGCACCAAGGACCTGGAGGACGCCCGGGCCGACCGGGACGCCCGGGACAGGCGGCTGGCCGATCTGGACCGGGAGCTGGGGGAGCTGCGGGCCCATCTTGCCCGGATCGCCCCTGCCGCCGAGTCCTACGAGCGGATCAAAAACCGCACCGCCGGGGTGGAGCTGGAGGCCCACCGCCGGGCCCAGGAGATCGAGGACGACGCCCGGGACAAGTCCCGGCAGGCCCGGGCCGAGCTGGAGCAGTGGATCTACCAGGTCCAGGCGGGGTATGACCGCCTGCGCACCGATGTAGACGCCACCATTGCCCACGCCTCCGGCGAGCTGGAGCGGGTGCGCAAGAGCCTGGACGGGCTGATGGGTCAGTTTGACGAGGGGGATGCGGCCTTGGCCGCTCTGCTCCACACCTATCAGTCCGCTATGGGGCCCGCCGTCCCCGAGCCCCTGCCCTTGAAGGAAGAGGAGACGTAGTGCCCCCGCCCGGGCCGCAGCGGCGGCCCGCACCGGCGCTCCCCGGAATAAAATGCCAAAACAGCCGTGCGCTCGGGGTCCCGCAGGGGGACGCCCCGGCGCACGGCTGTGCGTTTCTGCCAGAGCCGTTTTCGCTCAGAGAAGAAATTTGACCAGAATCATGGCCAGACCCAGGACGGCCAGCACCGCGCCAGTGACCCGGTTGAGGGCCGCCGGGCTGGCCCGGTTGGCAAAGCGGGCGGCAAGCTGCGCCCCGGCCAGGGTGGCGAGGATACAGACGATCAGGGCAACGGGGTCGGGCCAGCCGTCGATGGCGATGTGAGAGGCCGCGCCGGTAAAGGCCGTAAAGGCCATGATAAAGACGCTGGTGCCCACGGCGGTCTTGAGCTCGTAGCCCAGAACGCTGGTGAGGATCAGCAGCAGCATCATGCCGCCGCCCGCGCCGATAAAACCGCAGATGAACCCCACGGCCGCGCCGCAGAGGATAGACTGGACCACCCGCCGGCGCAGGGACTTCTGCTCCCCCGGCTCCCTGGCGGTCAGGACCGGGCAGAGGAGGAACTTGACGCCCAGCAGGAGGGTCATGAAGACCGAAAAGCCCCCCATCGCAGCGTTGGGAACCAGAGAGGCGGCCTTGCTGCCCACCACGGTGAAGGCCAGGACGGCGCACAGCATCACCAGGCCGTTTTTCACGTCCAGGTTCTTGTTTTTTCCATAGGTGGCCGCCGAGGCGGCCGAGGCCAGCACGTCGGAGGCCAGGGCGATCCCCACCGCCTCATAGGCGGGAAAGCCCAGGAAGGTGATGAGCATGGGGGAGATGACGGCGGCGGCCGACAGCCCGGCCAGCCCGGTCCCCACCCCGGCCCCCAGCCCGGCGATGATGCAGACAAGCACCTGGATCAGCATAGGGGCGCCTCCTCCAGATTGGCGGTGAACCGCGCCAGAATGCCGTCCAGGGCGGCCAGCTCCCCGGGACTCACCCCGCGGCAGAGATGCTCGAAAAAGGCGCGCTGGGCGGCCTGGGCGGCCTGGACGGCGGGCTCCGCCCCGGGCAGCAGGGTCAGCCGGACCACCCGCCGGTCCTCCCGGTCGGTCTGTCCGGTCAGATAGCCCAGCCGGGTGAGCCGGTCCACCGATTTGCACACATGGGATTTGGAGAGCCCCCGCAGCTCCACCATGTCCCGGGCCGTGTCGCAGCCCGGGTTGTTGGCGAGGAACAGGAGGACGTCCAGTTCGTTCCGGGTCAGGCCCCAGGCCCGCTCCACCGGCAGCAGGGCGGCGGCATAGCCCTGCTTGAGCCGGGCGGACAGCCGCAGCAGGGCGGCATAGGTCTGCATAAAATGTTCTCCTTTCAATCGTTCGATTTTCAACTTAACGACAGGATACCACCCGGACCCGCCGCTGTCAAGCGGAAAATGGCGCGGCAGGGGGCCGCAGCCGTTGCATTTTGGGCTGGTTTGGCGTATGATGGAGGCAGACAGGAGGGAATCCTATGAAAACCGGACTGGTACTGGAGGGCGGAGCCTTCCGGACCATCTTCTCCAGCGGGGCCTGCGACGGCCTGCTGGAGGGGGAGGTCATGACCGACTATGTGATCGGCGTGTCGGCGGGCATCGCCTACGGCGTGAGCTATGTGTCCAGGCAGAAGGGGCGCAACCTGGAGATTCTCACCCGCTACGGCGGGGACCCCCGCTACATGGGCGCGCGGAATTTTTTCCGCCGGGGTAACCGGCGGTGCTACTTCGGCCTGGATTTTATCTACAATACCATCCCCAACCAGCTGATCCCCTTTGACTATGACGCCTATGCCGCCTTCCCCGGCGAGGTGGAGGCGGTGGTCACCAATCTGGAGAGCGGGGAGGCGGTCTATCTCCCGGTCCCCCAGCGGGACGACCACTTCCACCTGCTCCAGGCCACCTGTGCCCTGCCCTTTCTGTTTCCGGTGTTTGACATTGGGGGGATGCCCTGTATGGACGGCGGCGCGGCCGACGCCATCCCCTACCGGAGGGCCTTCGAGAAGGGGTGCGGCCGGGTGGTGGTGATCCTCACCCGGGAGCGGGACTACGTGCGCCGGCCGGAGAAGCTCCAGCCCCTCATCGACCGCTGGTACCGGAAGTACCCTAAATTCTGCGACACCCTCCGCCGCCGGGACCAGGCCTACAACGCCGCCCGGGAGGAGCTCTTCCGCCTGGAGCGGGAGGGCCGGGTGCTGCTTCTGGCCCCGAAAAATACCCAGGGGTTTTCCAGGACGGAGCGGGATGTGGCGAAGATCCGGGCCCTCTGGCAGGACGGCTATGATCAGGCCGCGGCAAAGCTGCCGGAGATCCGGGCGTTCCTGCGGGGGGCGTCGTAGACGGCCCGGGGCCAGGGGGAGAGTCAGGATCGGGACAAACAGGGAACCGGAGCGCGCCGGCGCTCCGGTTCCCTGTTTGCTTTCGCCTGCGCCCCGCCGTGTGGGGCGGCTACTCGGCCTGATAGAGGGCCAGTTTTTCCAGCAGGTCCGGAAGGACCTCCTCCAGCGGCGCGGAGCCGCTGGCCAGGGCGGCGGTGTGGTCCTTGATGAGCTGGAGGGCCGTGCCGTCATAGAGCACCGGCGTATCCAGCGCCTGGATGCGGGCCAGCATTTCATTCCGGAATTCCTCGGGTGGGTATTCGATGGTGAGCCAGATGGGGGCGTCCGCCCCCTCGGCATCGGTCAGGGTGGTGCCGAAGGTGGCATAGGGGACCGGCTCGCCCGGCTCAAACAGGCGGCTTTTCTCCTCGTCGATCTGGCTGCTTCCGGCGAGGGCGTCCAGCCGCACGGGGAGGCCGTCCTCCAGGGGGGAGGACTGGACCGGAGCGGACAGGGCGGCCAGAACAAAGTCCCGGGCCGGACCGGCGGCCTCGCTCCGGGCGTTGACCCCCAGCAGCGAGACCGGCAGGAAGCGGTTTTGTCCAAAGAGCAGATCGATCTGCCCGTCCCCCAGGTTCTGGGTCACCTGCCAGGCGGCATAGAGGTTTTCGAAGCCGCACAGGTTGCCTGTGTTCAGCCCGGACGCCCCCGCCGACAGGAGCAGGGCTCCGAAGTCGAAGGAGATACCGTTTCCGGCCGCGTCGTCGATGGGGTGGGTGCGCTCCAGCTCATAGAGGGCGGCCAGTTCGGAGAGGAAGGCGGTCAGCGCCGCCTCGTCCACCGTGCCGTCCTCGCGGGTGAGGGAGGCGGCGCACAGGGGGTAGAAGAAATCCAGGTATTCGGACCAGTCCGTAAAGGGCAGGGGGTGGTTGAAGGTCTCCCGGCGGGCGCTCAGCCAGGCGAGCATGGAGGAGAGATCCGTGATCTCGTCCGCCGCGTTTCCGGGGGCGTGGATCATGGGGACCTGGAACTGGGCGGGGACCACAGGGAGGCTTCCGTCTTCCTGGGCAAAGGACCGGGCTGCGGCGGGGTGGAGGGTCCCGTCCTGGATCAGGGGCTCCAGGAGGTCCGACAGGTCGGCCAGGGTCTCCTTCTGGATGTAATCCCCGGCGTTGAGGCCGTCCAGGAGCAGGACGTCGGGGCCCCGCCCGGCGGCCAGCTCGGTATTCAGCGCCCGGATGGCGTCCTCCCGGGTCACGGCGCTCCCCTCCGTCAGGGCGGGGCGGTAGGTGACGTGGACGTCGGGATGGCCGGTGTGGAAGGCGCTGATGGTCTGGCGGATCAGGGGGGAGTCCTGGAGGGACCAGACGGACAGCGCCTGCCCCGGCAGGGTGGGCACGTCGGGGTCGTACGCATAGGCTAGCAGGACGTAGCCGCTCCCCTCCTCGTATCCCAGCAGCAGGAGCCGGTCCCCCGCTGCGGTCAGGCTGACCCGCTGGAGGGAGGGGGCTCCCAGCGAGGTGAGGGAGGCGTCGGCCAGCCGTTCCAGCACGCTGCTGCCCGGGAGGACCCGGCACAGTCCGTCGGCGTCGGCAAAGTAGAAGGAGCCGTCCGGGCCGGGGGCCAGGACCCGCCTGCTGGTGCCGGTCTGGTAGGTGTAGGTGGCTCTGGTGCTGCCGTCGTTGACCGCGCAGCTCACCGTGCCGGTCTGTGCGCCGTCCAGGGTGTAGAAGACCAGCTGATCGCCGCAGGACAGGAGGACGGCGTCCCCGTTCAGGGCCCAGCCGTCCACCCAGGTGTCATCGGGGAGGGGGTAGGTGTTCAGAACCGCCCCGGTGGAGCCGTCCACCCGGCTCAGGGCCTCTCCGCTGTCGATGAGCAGATCCCCCGCTTCGGTGACCGCCATATGCTGGACGGACAGGTGGAAGAGCTCGTCCGGGAGGGAGAGGGGCGAATAGGAGAGGGTCCCGCCCGCCTCGGTCACGGCGAGCCTGGGGGTGTTCTCGTAGTCGCCCAGGAGGAGGTGGAGCCGGCCGTCCCCGCTCCAGGCTGCGGCCTCGGCGGAGAGGGGCTCCTCTACGCCGTTGATCTCCTCCAGGGCGGGGCAGTCCTCGCGCTCCCAGCTCATGCCGCCGTCGCTGGAGCGGTACCAGGCCAGATCCACATAGTGATCGGCCCCCTTCTCATAGCCCAGCAGGTTCAGGACCCCGTCCTCCCCCGCCTGGAGCGCCAGGATTTCCGCAGTAGGGGGCAGGGAGAGGGTGCGCTCCACATACCGCCCCATGGCGGCGGAGCCCCCCGCATCCCCGCCGCACCCGGCGGCGGGCAGCAGGAGCGCCAGGACCAGCAGCCCGATCCCCATTCGTCTCAGTTGTCGTTTCATCGCAATACCTCCAAAGCGCCGTCCGGCGGACGGTGGAATTTTACCATGGAAACCGTACCATGGCAATCTCCAAGTCTTTCTCTAAGAAGCCGTACCATTCGGCGAAGCGCGCAAAGATGCGTACGGAGGCGATTGGCACAGCTGCTCAGAACCGGTATTCATAACCGGCGGCCGCCCCGCGCTTTTTGCTGGAAAACCGCAGATAAAAAAGAGAGTATTTTCCGGTTTCAGGCCCGCCCGGCGAAGTTCATGTGAAAAAATTCTTAGAAATGGCTAAACTTTTTGGAAGTACCGCCGAATAAATAGGTGAACGGCCCGCGGAGCTTACACGCCAAAGGAGGCGCTTTTTGGGGCGGCGCAGGGTGTGCGCCTGCGGCCCGGGGGACGTTCTGTCCGCCGTCCGGTGCGGCGGCCGGGCAGCCCAAAGGATGAGGTCCGACCAAGAAGGAGATTGCGCGATGCTTTGTATCACCCTCAAACCGGGCGATTATTTCACGATGGGCGGCGACACCGTGGTTCAGTTTGACCGGATCACCGGCGAGCGGATTCACCTGGCTGTCCACGCCCCCCAGACCGTCCCCATTCTCCGGGGCGAGGTGCTGGAGCGGCAGGGCGGCAAGCGGCCGGAGTGCGTATCGCGGGCCTCGCCCCACGCGGTCAGGCAGCTCCCTTGGAGCCGGGCCAAAAGCGCGGCGCTGGCCGAAATGCGCGCCACGCTGGACAAGATGAGCGACACCCCGGAGGTCCGGATTCTGCGAAGAAAGCTGAACCTCATGTTCCCGCAGCCGCAGGGCGGCTGAGCGGTTTTCCCCTGGTTTCACCCGGCTGACGAGCCGGTTGGAATATTGTCCCGCGCTGTGCCCTGGCAGCCCGGCCGGATACCGGGAAACGGCGCACCACAGACCTGTGCCTTGGTAAATGGATGTTCTGAGGCACACTAATAAATGGAAGGAGTCAAGACCCCATGCGTATTCAGCATAATATTATGGCAATGAGTGCCTATCGCAACTACACCAACAACGTGTCCGCGATGAAGAAGAACCTGGAGAAGCTCTCCTCCGGCTACAAGATCAACCGTGCGGGCGACGATGCCGCCGGTCTGGCCATCTCCGAGAAGATGCGCGCCCAGATCACCGGCCTGGAGACCGCCCAGAAGAACGCGAAGGACGGCATCTCCCTCGTGCAGACCGCCGAGGGCGCGCTCACGGAGGTCCACGACATGCTCAACCGTATGGTGGAGCTGGCCACCCAGTCCGCCAACGGCACTTATGACAACACCACCGACCGCGCCCAGATGCAGAAGGAGGTTGACCAGCTCCTCAGCGAGATCAACCGTATCGCCGACAGCTCCAACTTCAACGGCATTAACCTGCTGGACGGCTCCCTGGGCCTGAATAAGGACGCTTTCAGCTTCTCCGATGCTGCGGCTGTGGAGGCCAGCACCGGTGCCATCGCTGGCTCTGATCTGGCCCTGAATAATGCTAATCTGCACACGGAGGTAAGCGGCGTCGCCACTCAGACTCCTCCCGCTTTCACCATTGACCTTGGTAGCCTCGCGCTGAAAGCAACTGCTAATGGCACCGCGAAGATCAACATTCTGGGCAAGGATTTTGATATTGCACTGACCGCCACTGGCGGCTCTGGCGGTGACGGCAACTACTCCGCCAGTGACCTGGCTACCGCCCTGAAAACCGCGCTCCAGAAAGATGCCAACGCTGTGAAGGTTGCCGACGGCACCCACGATGGCACCACTACCGCCAATAATGACGGCTTCAAGATTGGGGACATGGTGTTTACCGTTGGTGGAACCGGCGCGGAGATTTCGTTCACTTATGCCGGACGGTTTGACGGTACTACCTTTAAACCTACCGCCACTGATACCGATGGGTTTACCAAGGAACAGGCTGATGCTATTAATACCGCCATGGGCCAGGGCGTTAAGGTTTCCAACGCTGGCGGCGCGGTTCAGACTGGTGACGTGATTCATGACACCACCAAGGTTGACTACGCCGTCGCCAAGAGTCCCAGCACTATGGCCGGTGTGGACATCAAACTGACTGCCGATCTGGTGAAGCAGGGCAATACCCTGACCATCGACGGCACCACGTATATGTTCCAGACCGAAGCCACTGCGCCGACTGCCAGCAATGGTGAAACCATCATTGATGTCAGCAAGGGCAAAACCGATGAGGAACGCATCCACATGGCTGTCGACCTCCTGTCCAAGCAGAATGAAATTACTGGTAAGGACGCTGGCGGCACCGCTAATGGCCGTAAGTGGACGATTTCCTCTGCGGGTAATGACACCATCCACATCGACCAGACTGCCGGCACCACCGATACCACTAAGGCCCTCAAGACTTATAACGATGTGGCCTCTGTGATTTCCGGTCAGGCCGCCGCCACTGCCGCCAAGAACATCGGCACCAAGATCGCCGTCACCGACGATAAGGTTGTAGAGGGTAACACCCTGACCATCGACGGCAAGCGGTACGAGTTCACCGATGACAAGGATAAGCTGGCCCAGACCGGCGGCGACATCACCTACGTGGCCATTAAGGGCGGCGCTGGCAAGAACCTGGCCGCCGCCATCAGCGGTTCCGAGTACGACGAGGGCACCAACACCGTCACCGTCCGCGCTGCCACGGCCAAAGACAAGGCTCCCGTGGTGCTGGGCAAGGGCCTGACCCTCCAGATCGGCGACACCGCCGACAGCTACAATCAGCTGAACGTGGCCGTGCAGGATATGCACGCCGCTTCCCTGGGCATCAAGGACCTGAAGATCAACACCGAGGAGCTGGCCCAGGCCGCTACCGACAAGATTAAGGCCGCCATCAACATGGTCTCCGACGTCCGCGGCACCCTGGGTGCGACCCAGAACCGTCTGGACCACACCATCAACAACCTGAGCGTGATGACCGAGAACATCCAGGACGCTGAGTCCACCATCCGCGACGTGGACGTGGCCGAGGAGATGATGGCCTACACGAAGAACAACATCCTGATCCAGTCCGCCCAGGCCATGCTGGCTCAGGCGAACCAGGTGCCCCAGGGCGTGCTCCAGCTCCTCCAGTAAGGGAGAACTTGCGGGCGGCGTGAGCGCCGTCCCTGCCTGAGCCAGCATGGCGGGGCCCCCGCGCGAGCCCAGCGAAGCGGGTCGCGTGGGGAGCGGAGGAGCAAGGGAGCGTGTGCAGCTTTCGCCGCGAGGCGGAAGCGGAGCTTAGCGGACTTTGCGGCGACGCGGCTCAGGCGAACCAGGTGCCCCAGGGCGTGCTCCAGCTCCTCCAGTAAGGCTCATTGCCCGGTATGTTGTGCTTGAAAACCGCATAAACGCAGCCAGGGGGCGCCCACTGATC